>NZ_JARRCW010000001.1:4415000-4644568 GCF_031501865.1 Pseudovibrio sp. M1P-2-3 | reverse complement strand
ATACGCCTCCATTTCTGACTGAGTATTCCGCCACAGACACTCAGATATCTTTTGCTCCTTGAGGAGCTATTTATTCTGCTGCGAACAGCAACTTAATTTTGGGTAACTTGATAGCCACCAAACTCAAATCCGGTCTGGCCGGACTAACTTTGAATCCAAGGCAAACCTTCGGCTTTCCAGCCGGAAACCAAACCTCGGTGGCCTTCACTGTCCAGTGGGCCTTCAAAACCATCGATCACGTTGTAACAATACTGATAGCCAAATGCGGTCTGTGCCTGTGCTGCAGCTTGGCTGCGCACGCCAGAGCGGCACAAAAAGTAGATTGCAGCGCTGTGGTCAAGTCCTTTTTGCGCCAAAAGGTCAGAAAGTTGATCTACAAAGCCATTCACAGACCCGTATGACGTGTTTCCAATCCAATCCACAAACAGAACTTGCTTATTCAGGGCAGAAAGATTTGGAACTCCAACATAGTTCCACTCCGCCTGGGTTCGCACGTCAACCAAAACCGCCTGCTCATTTTGCTCAAGACCTGTGAAAGCTTCCCGAACAGGCACATTACCTGCGTACCCCAATTCCATTTGCTCTGTCATTCGCAGCCTTAATTATCGCCCCGCATCGGGCACAGGCCCGTTTGGGAAAATTTCATCTTCAACACATTATCAAAAAGAACAGCACTTCCTCTGATCAAGAGGAGGGGCAACAGCCAAAACGACGTCCAAAATATAAACGCTAACCATCTACCCGAATTAATAAATTTGGGTACGATCTGTTCTTCTTATGATCAAATTCCGTGATATCGCCAGTTCTGTCTCCGGCGTCTATTTGAACCATATACACAGCTAATTTTGGCTGCAATAGGGTTCTTGCTTGATTAATCAAATATCGGCCCTTTTGAGAAATTTTGCTTTCGTCTTGTTTCGGTTTCCTCATCCTAGAAAAGACTTGGAACTCAAGAGGTTTCACTCTTGGAGATGAAAAAAAAACACGCGCCAAAGGCAGATAAAAAAAAATTAACCTTCTAGATCTTGACAGATATAGAATCACCTTCTCAAGAGTTCACTGATTTTCACCTAGGCATAAATCCATGATACTAAAGGAGAAATCATGTCATATTCGAGAGGCTGAATCTTTTTTGTTTCAGTCAAAAATTCAAGAAAATTATTAACCTTCCCGCTTATCGACAAAAAAAAACCCAGCAATAGCTGGGCTTTTTAAAATCCACGCAAAGCTCGCTTATGCGCTAAGGGCTTTCACTCGAGCGTTAAGGCGAGATACTTTACGGGAAGCGGCATTTTTATGCACGATACCCTTAGTAACTGCCCGCATAATTTCGGGCTGCGCTGCCTTAAGCGCTTCGTTTGCGACGCCTAGATCACCTGCAGTGATAGCTTCTTCTACCTTGCGTACGTAAGAACGTACACGACTGCGGCGAGCCTTGTTAGTGGCCGTCCGGCTAGCAATTTTACGTGCTGCCTTCTTGGCCGAAGGTGTGTTGGCCATGGGCTCTATCCTAATCCGTTAGTATCGCGAACAAGGCTGCTTCTTACAAAGCGACCCCGGTCAACGAGAGAAATGGCAGACTAATCCGCCACCAGTTGTGGAGGGCTTATAATCAGCCCAACTAGTCTCGTCAATCAAAAAACTTGTAGAGCATTTGCAAAAAGTGCTTCTACTTGTTTTTAAAGGCGGGTTTGCGCTTCTCGATAAAGGCCTTCATGCCCTCTTTCTGGTCTTCAGTCGCAAACATGGACTGGAACATGCGACGCTCAAAGCGAATACCTTCCGCCAGCGAGACTTCATAGGAGCGATTCACGCTTTCCTTTGTCATCATCGCAATCGGCTGGGAGAACCCGGCAATCTTCTGTGCAGTCCGAACAGCCTCTTCCACCAACTCCTCAACAGGTACAATACGCGAAACCAAACCACAGCGCTCTGCTTCGCTTGCATCCATCATGCGCCCTGTCAGGCACATTTCCATGGCCTTGGACTTACCAATATAACGTGTCAGGCGCTGCGTGCCTCCGGCTCCCGGCATCACACCAAGCTTAATTTCTGGCTGGCCAAACTGGGCGTTCTCCGCCGCCAGAATGAAATCACACATCATGGCGACTTCACACCCACCGCCAAGCGCGTAGCCCGCAACAGCAGCAATAACCGGTTTACGAGTATGCGCTATTTTTTCCCAATGTCCGAGAAAGTCACTAAGGTATGTGCTTGGAAATTTTTCCTCAGCCATAACTTTGATATCCGCTCCGGCTGCAAAAGCTTTCTGGGAGCCTGTAACGACTATAGCGCCCACTTCAGGATCTTTATCAAAGTCATTGAGCGCCAAACTCAGTTCATCAATCAGCGGCCCGTTCAATGCATTAAGAACATCCGGACGGTTCAGGGTGATCAAGCCCACATTGCCGCGCGTCTCAACGATTACATTGCTGTAGTTCATTTGCCCCTCCATTTACTAGAGCTCTCTTGGTAGAGCAGAGAGACAGCAACGCCAACAAAATTTTATTGAAGACCATCCCAATACCCCCAAAAGCAGGCCCGCGGGAAGCATTTAGAAGGCGCTAACATTAGCCCTTCACACGGCTTGACACTCCCGCTGGCCACGGGGAAGATCACGCTATGCAAACCGAGTGGAAGGTGGCCCAATGAGCAACGGCATCACTATCTCGCATGTCAATAAAGACGGTATCGACCGTATGTTGAACTGGGCCTTGAAAGAGGGGTGGAGTCCGGGTCTTGATGACACAGATGCCTACTTTGCCACCGACCCGGAAGGATTCCTGTGTCTTTTCAAAGGCAATGAGCCTGTCTCAATTATTTCAGCGGTACGCTATAACGACCACTATGGATTTCTGGGCTTTTACATCTGTCACCCTGACTATCGCGGTATGGGCTATGGGAAAACTATATGGGACGAAGCAATCAAACGGTTTGGGGCAAGGACAGTAGGTCTGGATGGAGTTGTCGAGCAGCAAGACAATTATGCAAAGTCTGGCTTTGCAACAGCCCACAGCAGCTTCCGGTATAGCGGCGTGATGCACTCTCCAACGCCGGTAGATTCTCGCCTACACCCCATCGGAACAGGTGCGCTACCCGATATTTGCGCTTATGATCGCAAGCATTACCCTGTAGAGCGGGAGCGCTTCCTTAAGATCTGGCATCAACCCGAGAACAAACACCGCTTCGGGTTTTTCGCCTTAGAAGACGGAAAAATTGTCGGCTATGGAACTATCCGTGCCTGCCACGAAGGGCACAGAATCGGACCTTTATTTGCTGAAAGTGAAGAAATCGCCGACCTTCTGTACCGCGCCCTGTGTGGCAGCGTGCAAGGCCAAACTGTGATGATGGATATCCCCGAGCCCAATACATCGGCAAACCGACTCGTCGAGCGCTATAACCTCAATCCCAGCTTCGAAACCGCCCGCATGTACAAAGGCCCCGCTCCGGATCTACCTCTGAACAGGATATACGGCCTGACAACTTTGGAGTTGGGGTAAGATGCTCAAGTAAATTGGGCGCTATAGGCAGCGCTCAGAGGTGGTCAAATTCTCGTCCTCAAAAAGCAAATAGGCCGCTTTAAGTTTATTCGCAGCAGCCCGTCCCAGTATTGGGGCGGGCTGCTCTACAAAGTTAGTCTAGATCAAAGACTTTCAACGTAGCTTTTGAGCTGCTGGCCAGCTGAATTGACAGAACCAGCAATTTGCTCAGCGAACTGTACTTGTGGGGAGTCTGCAGAGCCGTCACCATCCACATCAACAGTCAAAGACACGGTAACTTTTGACTGATTTGGAGCGAGAGCTTGAACACTCCATGAATTTTCTATGCCTACCAAAAAGTCAGGGAAGTTATCGGCGGCCACAGAATAGCTGAGTGTTTGCTGCTCATTGTCGTAGGCTGTCAAAACTTCAACCGTTTTTCCAAGCCCCTGAACATCACAGACACGCCCGCCATGCTTACTGCCATTCAGACCTTTTGGAGCAGCAGGATTTGGCCCAGAAGTGTTAACTGCATCCACCCACTTTGAAACTTCGGTGAAATCGTCTGCCAAAATCTTCCAAAGCTGTTCTGCACTTGCCGAAATTTCGATTGTCGCGTCTCTTTTGATCTTTGTCATGTTTTTCCTCTCACAATCCCAGCAATCACTGAGAATTGCTTGCTTTCTTCTGCGTTTTTGGATATTACATCGATCGATGAAAAACATATTTATAGCTTTTTATTAGTTTTGCAATAGGCATTGTAAAAAATATTGGCACTAGGGGCAATCATGGCGCGACCAAGGAAGTTTGATGAGGGTGAAGTAGTTCAAAAAGCCATGCGGGCTTTCTGGCAATGTGGCTACGAAGCGACTACAATGAAGTCTCTACAAGCTGCGACGGGTGTTGATGTGAGGGGACTTTCAAACGCCTTTGGTGACAAAGAACAGCTCTTCCTAAGATCTTTAGAAAATTACCATGCAATGTTTGAGATGGGGCTCGCGAAAATATTCAAGCAACCCTCTCTTGATGCCATCATAACATTCTTTACCCAATTGGCTAACGATGACATTCCTGAGGATCATCCCACAAACTACGGCTGCCTCATGGTCAATACAGTGATCGAGCTTGGCAATACAAATAGTGAAGTGCGTATGCGCGTGGAACGCTACCGTCAAATGTTCGTCGATCACTTTAGAAATAGTCTCATGGCCTCAGGCGTCCCTGAAGTCGATGACAAATCAGAACTTCTGGTTGGCATGTTATGGGGTGCACTCACGCAAATACGGTTTTCGGGCAGCAAGTCGGCTGCAAAGCCGATGGCGCTTCAAATATTGAAAATTTTGGATAGCTGGCAAAGCAATCCTAAGTGATTATTCGAACTCAGTAGTTACTTCTGGACCGAGTTTACTCTCTGGCACCATTGGAACTGGGATAAAGTAAAAAGCGGAACACACTCACTTAGATCCCCCCCAACAGCTCACGGCCCGCTGAAAACTGAAGTGAGGAGCCCTCAAAGTCACCTCCAACGGGCTCACACCTGCCGCCCAAATGCTCCATCAAAAAGTGCTCAACCACCGCATGATAAGAGCGCCTGTTTTGCTTTTTTTGGATACTATGTCCTTCATCAGGATAAACGGCATATATAACAGGAATACTATACTGTTGCAGAGCCGAAACAATCTGTTCTGATTCAGAAGATTTTACGCGCACATCCTTACCGCCCTGAACGATCAACAGCGGTTTTTTAATGCGGTCAACATAATGAATAGGCGACCGCTCCATCAGGAACTTCAGGCCTTCTTCTGTCGTAAAATCTCCAAGCCGCGCCTTATAGACAGACTTCCATGCCTCCCAGTATGCAGGGATTGTTTCAAGAAATGTCACAAGGTTAGAAATACCAACCAGATCGACAGCACAGCAAAACTTGTCGGGTGTTAAAGTAAGTCCGAGAAGCGATGCATATCCACCGTAACTGCCCCCCATAATCGCAATGCGTTTGGGATCGGCGATCCCTTCGACAATGGCCCAGTCGACAGCATCCATCAGATCCGTCTGCATCTTGCCGCCCCACTCCCTATTTGACGCATTGACGAAAGCCTTTCCGAAACCTAGTGAGCCTCTATAGTTGACGGATAAAACCGCATAGCCTCGGTTGGCCAACCACTGGTGTGTGGGGTTGAGGCCCCATGAATCCCGCATCCATGGCCCACCATGTACTACCAACACCATCGGTAAGGGGCTCTTTGTATTTTCAGGCCGGGTCAGATAGCAAATAAGCTCAAGGCCATCCCTTGCTTTCACGATTTTGGGGGACATGCGCGCCAGTGGCAGTTTTGAAAGTTTTGGCTGGGCGCAAAACAACCGTTTGATACGACGGGTTTTCGTGGAGACGAGAAAATAAGCGACCGGCTGCTGGTCCTGCACATGCGCAATAACAAGCTTTTGCATATCATCAGATAAACTGGTGAGAACAATATCACCCGGCAGCGCTTTGGAAAGAGCATCAAAAACCTGCTCAAATTTAGGGTCCAGAACATGCCACTTGGTGCGGGCGTAAGTTGAGGATGCTGCTATGGGTTGGCCAGTTTGCGGGGCAAGCACCAAATCATAAAGATCTGCTTGCGGGTCCTGTGCTATAACCCTGCACACTCCGGTTTGCGTATGCTCAGCAACTGCAGCAGCTTTATCCCGATTTCGGCTATCAATCCAGAAAAGTTCTTTGCCATCTTCACTGTAACCGATAGGTCTCGTTGTCAAACTGTCCTCAAGCGGAATAAGCGCATACCTTTTCCAGTCATTCCCTTCAGGTCTATGCAGATATTCACCTTCCCCCTGCTGAGTGAACCGCTTGATAAGGCGAACATTGAACTTGTTGTCGGTAACATAACTATGAAAGCCGTCGTTCTGCTGAACAAGCTCACTTGCGCCAGTATCGAGGGAGATTTTGTAAAGGTCGAAGTATTTGGGTGACCTACCATTGTGTGCCACCAGCACTTCATTAGGATACTTTCTTGAAAGCTGCTGGACATAAGCGGACGTACTGCTCGCCGGACTTAAGTAGTTGATGGTGCTGGTATGAATGTCGACGCTTAGTACGCTAAAAGTTTCATCTCCCACTGAATCATGGGTTATCAGAATGCGACGACTATCAAAGGACCATTCTACGGTGAGGCCAATGTGCTTATCAGTGAACCTTGTGAGAGGGCGGGCGGAATCCAGATTATCAGTCCGTAACAGCCATAGATTGATGACGCCGTCCAAAGCTGCCTGAAACGCTATCCATTCCCCACACGGGCTAATCTTGGCAATGCGCCGCTCTACAGGATCAAACAGAGCCTTGCGAGGTATAAGATCAATCTTTTCCTTATGTCTCACGTCATCCAGCATAGGTAAAAATCCCGAAAAATTGAGCCGCAAGCCACACTCAAGATAGCACTAATCTAATCAATACAATTATTAATTGATTCGATTTACCTAAGGGAAATTAATTATGTTTTTTATAGTTTGGGGCTTTCGAAGTAGAAGCAAGAAAAACGGAGAGGGTGAGTTTTATTGCCCGGATTGTGGTACGTATCGCGCTTATTTTCTGATGATGGTAAAGCGCTGGTTCACTCTCTATTGGATTCCCTTGTTTCCAACCAAAGACCTCGGCGAGTTTGTTGAATGCCAATCCTGCAATTCCACTTTCAATGACCGCGTTCTGTCTTACGACCCCAAAGGTGATCAGATAAAGTTTGAAGCGGCTTTCTCTGTGGCAGCAAAGCGGGTCATGTTCAAAATGGCCCTGGCCGATGGCGATATTGATGACAGCGAAATTGAACAGATCACACAATCCTTCCAGAACATTGCAAAACGCGAGATAGACCAGCAGGACATTGCAACTGAACTTGAAAATGCCCGCAATGATACGCGCAGCATCAAGGAATACCTGACAGAAGTCGCAGCGACTATGAACGATACAGGCAAGGAGCTTGTGCTTCGTTCGGCAATTGCAGTGATCAAAGCCGATGGGCACGTGGACGACGAAGAGATTGCTGTGCTCAAAGAGCTGATTGAAGCCTTGGATATGCCTAAAGCCTACTCTAAAGGCGTCCTCATGGAAGAAGAGTTACTTGTAGCTTAAAGCACTATACTCACAGCGGAAGCTCCAAAGTGGCTTTCTCGGTAGACACGACAATAGACGTGCGGAACTTGCGCACGTTCTTGTCCGAGAAGAAGAAGCGATGAGTAAACGCTTCATAGTCTGCAATGTCTTTGGCGACCACGATCATCACAAAATCGGCATCTCCGGCGATACAGTAGAAGTTCAAGACCTGCTGGTCTTGCCGGGCCTTACGCTTAAAAGCATCAATCTGGTCCAGACGGTCGCGCTCAAGTTCCACCGACACCACAGCAGTAATTCCAAAGCCAAGCTTGGCCTGATCCAGAACGGCGACTTCCTTTTGAATAACTCCGTCATCGCGCAGAACCTTGAGCCGTCGTTGGACAGACGCCGTTGATGCCCCAATATGATCCGCCAAGTCTTGTATTGAGGTCCGCGCGTTGGTTTGTAGAACAGCCAGTAACTTTCGGTCGGATTGATCCATGATTTAATAACCTCATAAATTTAATAATTATGATTTAAAGAAGTCGCACAATCGAGAATATAGCAGTACATACCATCAAACATAACCGCTAAATTGCTTGTTATGAAACATGGTGCAATTACAATTATTCCTCTCGCAGCTGGTGCAGCCATCTATGGTTTTGCATTTGGCTTATTAGCAGCACAAATTGGGTTTCCATGGTGGGGCATTGCCTTTATGAGCAGCGTTGTCCATGCCGGATCTTCCCAGATTGTTGCCGTTGAACAATTTTCCGCAACATCGGCCGTGATTGGAGCGGCCCTCGCCGGGGCGGCCTTAAACCTTCGTTACATCGGTATTGTGGCTTCACTCTCCGAAGTCTTGAGTGGCCTCTCCCTGCGGATGAAACTTCTGGCAATTCATATTACAGGAGACGAAAACTGGGCATTGACTATGGCAGAACGGGCCAAGCGACCAGACATTGGAGCCAACTTTCTAATTGGATCCGGGCTCGTTATGATCACTGTCTGGACCAGCTCAACTGCACTGGGTGCACTTGCTGGTGCAACCCTACCAAACCTTGAACAGCTCGGGTTGGGCTTTGCTTTCACTGCTGCCTTCATTGCGATGGCACGAGGCTTGTGGGCGGGACCAACTCACCTCATCCCTTGGCTCGTCAGCTTCGCAGCTACGATCCTAACAATCCAACTCAACATTCCCAATGCCTATGCCATTGTAGTCGGCGCAATTTGTGGCTTGGTCGGCTCATTTATTATTAGAACAACAAGAAAGCCTGCACTATGAGTTCTTCATTCTGGATGTTGATTGCCATTCTTGCGGTTGCCGCATTTTCGATTAGGGTAACAGGGCTTCTTGCAGGAGATACAATTCGGCGCTCTCGGTTCTCATGGATTCTTGAGGACTTACCGGGCCTAATCATCATATCTTTGGTGGCTTCATCACTTGCTGGACAGACTATTTGGGTTTGGCTTGCCGCAAGCGCAGCATTGGGTGCTGCATATCTAACTAATCATGTTATTTTAACCATGTGCGTTGGGGTTGCTGCATACAGTGCTTTACTTTGGGTTGGACTATAAAATCAGCCACTACCCGAAAGATGGCGTTTGGACAGCAAATCCAGCGCCTTCTCAAGGTTGCCCTTCAACAAGTCTCACCTCGGCAACAACTCTTCTTTGTCTTCGGCCTGTTCGCGGGCTTCCTCAATGAGCCAGCTCATGAAGTCTTTTACCACGGGGCGTACAGTGCGGTTCACCGGATAAACGAAGTGGTAGGACGAGGTGATGGGCTGGCGGATGTTGAACAGGCGCACCAGCTTGCCGGTGGCAAGTTCCTCCTCGATAAAGAAGCGGGGGACGAGAGCCACGCCCAGACCGGACGCGGCAGCTTGGGAGATCATGGAGAACTGGTCAAAGCGCGGGCCTTGAAAGGCCGTTTCCGTTTCAACACCTGCCTGCTCAAACCATTTCTGCCAGGCATCGGGACGGGTGGACTGGTGCAGGCGCGTCACCTCCAGCAGGTCCTCGGGCTTTTGGATCATGTGGCGGGTTTGAAAGCTTCTGGAAGATACGGCGATCACTTCTTCAGGAAACAGGTGCTCGGAAAATGCACCCGCCCAAACGGGTTCCCCGTAGTGGATGGCGCCGTCAAACGGTTCGGCGTCAAAATCAAAGGGACGCAGGCGGACGGTGAGGTTGAAGCTGGCGTCAGGGTAGCGCTCTTTAAAGCGCGGCAGGCGCGGGGCGAGCCAGCGGGTTCCAAAAGTAGGTAGCACAGCCAAATTCAAAACATCAGCGCTGCCTGCAAACGACATAACCTGTCGGGTGGCGCTGGTCATCTTTTCCAGAGTCTCGCGAATGTCATGCAGATAAAGCCTGCCCGCATCGGTGAGAATGATCCGCTGGCGCACGCGGCGAAACAGCTCCACGCCCAAACGTCCTTCCAGCAAACGCACCTGCTTGCTGATGGCTCCTTGGGTCAAGAACAGCTCTTCTGCCGCCCTTGTAAAGCTTCCGTGTCTGGCAGCGCTTTCAAATGCAATGAGGCTATCAATGGGGGGAATGAATCCGCGCTTCAATTTTCTTCACCATACAAAGCTAGGAACAGATATTCATAATTACCTTAAGATTTACCTTCAGGTTAACAAGAGCTTAACCATAGTTCAATCACAAGGTTTACCCGCATGATTGGCCAGTTCCCGTGGCCTGTTGCAGCATAAGCGAAATCACTTCATAGCACAGTTAATCAACGGTTCTCAACCGGTACATTATTCCATTTGGTTATGAACTGCTGAAAATACGTAGCTTTGTAAAAAGCCTGTTTCATCTGAATGTCACTCTCAATCTTTTCATGTTCGTCAACACGAATACAATAGGAACGACAATGGCCACCACCTTGGACATTTCCCGCCTCAGCGCGGAAACAGTAGAACTCATGGGCCGCATGGGTGTTGCAACAGATGCACTCAGCGGAGGTTCTTTGCAAGCCACTTCGCCCCTCACCGGTGAAAAGCTGGCAATGGTGCGTGAGAACACCGTTGAAGAAACGAAGGCTGCCATTGACCGCGCTCATAACGCTTTCAAGGCATGGCGTGCCCTGCCCGCCCCGCGCCGCGGCGAGCTGGTTCGCCTTCTGGGTGAAGAACTACGCACCCACAAAGATGATCTTGGCCTGCTGGTCTCCGTTGAAGCTGGCAAGATCACCTCTGAAGGTCTGGGCGAAGTGCAGGAAATGATTGATATCTGCGACTTTGCTGTGGGCCTGTCCCGCCAGCTTTATGGCCTGACCATCGCCACCGAACGGCCCGGCCATAAAATGATGGAAACATGGCACCCAGCCGGTGTTGTAGGCGTTATCTCCGCCTTCAACTTCCCTGTGGCTGTTTGGTCATGGAACGCTGCTCTTGCCTTTATCTGCGGTGACAGCGTTGTATGGAAGCCATCTGAAAAAACGCCGCTCACAGCTCTGGCTGTAGAAGCCCTCTTCAAAAAAGCCCTAGCGAAATTTGGCGCAGATGCACCAGAAGGCCTGCTTGAAGTCATTCAGGGCGACCGGACCATTGGTGAAACTTTGGTAGACGACAAGCGCGTACCTGTGATTTCCGCCACCGGCTCTACCCGCATGGGCCGTCAGGTTGGCCCGCGTGTGGCCGAGCGCTTTGGCCGTTCCATTCTGGAACTTGGTGGCAACAACGCCGCAATCATTGCTCCTTCTGCCGATCTGGACCTCACCCTGCGCGGTGTGGCGTTCTCGGCAATGGGTACAGCGGGACAGCGCTGCACAACCCTGCGCCGTCTGATCGTTCATGAAAGCGTTTATGAGGCCTTCCTGCCGCGCCTTGTCTCTGCGTATGGCTCTGTGACAATCGGTTACTCTACCGAAGAAAGTACGCTTGTTGGCCCGCTCATCGATAAAGACGCCTTTGATGGCATGCAAAAATCGCTAGAAGCTGCAAAAGCTGCGGGCGGCAAAGTGCATGGGGGCGAGCGTGTGCATGTGGGCGGCCATGAAGACGCCTACTATGTGAAACCGGCTATCGTCGAAATGCCTGAACAAGCTGGCCCCATGCTTGAAGAAACCTTTGCGCCGATCCTCTATGTGGTCCGCTACTCCGATCTGGATCAGGCAATCGACATTCAAAACTCTGTTGGAGCTGGCCTGTCCTCCTCCATCTTCACCACCAACCTTATGGAAGCTGAAAAGTTCACATCTGTTCTTGGCTCCGATTGCGGTATTGCAAACGTCAACATCGGCCCATCTGGCGCGGAAATCGGCGGAGCGTTTGGCGGTGAAAAGGAAACTGGCGGCGGCCGCGAAGCGGGCTCTGACAGCTGGAAGGCCTATATGCGCCGCGCAACCAACACTATCAACTATTCCGGCGAGCTGCCATTGGCTCAAGGCGTAAAGTTTGACGTAGATTAAGGGAGACTAGCATGACCATTGGCAAAACAGCCGCAGGCGGCACGTTTAACTGGGAGGACCCGTTTCTTCTCCGCGACCAGCTGAACCAAGATGAGGTTCTCATCATGGAAAGCGCACGGGCGTATGCGCAGGAAAACCTGCTACCCCGCGTTATTGAAGCCTACCGCGAGGAAAAAACCGACCGGGCCATTTTCAATGAAATGGGTGAACAGGGCCTGCTGGGCCTCACATTGCCGGAAGAATATGGCTGCGCCGGTGCCTCTTACGTTGCCTACGGCCTTGTTGCCCGCGAAGTGGAGCGGGTGGACAGCGGTTACCGCTCTATGATGAGCGTGCAGTCCTCCTTGGTCATGCACCCAATCTACACCTTCGGCTCTGATGAACAGCGCGCCAAGTACCTGCCAAAACTTGGCTCTGGCGAGTTTGTCGGCTCCTTCGCGTTAACCGAGCCGGATGCCGGTTCCGACCCCGCTGGCATGCGCACCCGCGCCGAAAAGATTGAAGGTGGTTACCGCCTCAACGGCTCCAAAATGTGGATCACCAACTCGCCAATCGCTGATGTGATGATCGTCTGGGCCAAGTCCGAGGCCCACGACAACAAGGTGCGCGGTTTCATTCTTGAAAGAGGCATGAAAGGCCTGAGCACGCCGAAGATCAGCGGTAAGCTGTCCTTGCGTGCATCCATTACCGGCGAAATCGTCATGGACAACGTGGAAGTGGGGGAAGACGCCCTGCTACCAAACGTTTCGGGTCTGAAAGGACCGTTTAGTTGCCTTAACAAAGCACGCTATGGCATTTCATGGGGCGCTATGGGCGCGGCGGAAGACTGCTGGCACCGTGCCCGTCAGTACGGTCTGGACCGTAAACAGTTCAACCGTCCACTGGCGCAAACCCAACTCTTCCAAAAGAAACTGGCGGACATGCAAACTGAAATCTCGCTGGGCCTTCAGGCTTCCTTGCGTGTTGGCCGTTTGATGGACGAGAAAAACGCCTCTCCTGAGATGATTTCTCTCATCAAGCGCAACAACTGCGGCAAGGCGCTGGATATTGCAAGGCAAGCCCGCGACATGCACGGCGGCAACGGTATCTCAGAGGAATTCATGGTGATGCGCCACTCGCAGAACCTTGAAACCGTCAACACCTATGAAGGTGCCCACGATGTGCACGCTCTCATTCTGGGCCGCGCCATAACCGGCCTGCAAGCGTTCTACTAAGCAAGCTGCAAGGCGGCGCGGCCTTTCGCTGCGCTGCCCCCCCCTTCCCGCTTCATCAGTCTTTTGGGAGGGGCATGGCAAAAAATCACGTTGATGTGGCAATAGTCGGCGATGCAGTCATGGGATCATCGGTGGCAGCCCATCTGGCTCAGCACCCCGATTTCAACGGCTCCATTCTCATTTTTGAGCAAGATTCCTCCTACCCAAATTTCGCTTCCACCCTTTCCGCCACTTCCATCCGCCACCAATTTTCCTCACCGATCAATATTCAGATCTCCCTCTAAGGAATTCCGTGTGTGCAGTGTTTTCACCCCACCTTTTCATAGGCGTTTGTCCCTCGAGGAGATGGAATCAGTTTATCATTGACGTCATCTTATAAGGAGGGGCGGCGATAAACGAGCGTCAATGGGCCACCGCCTGTTCCACCGGATACAGCGCCTGAGAGGTAATGATGGAGGTGGCAATCATCACCCCTAAAGCGGCGAGTCATTACCCTGAATCTTCAAGGATTCCCTTATTGATGGGCTGTGATTCACTGAGGTGAGGAGGACTTCTCATGTTAGCACCACTTTCGATTGATCTGCGCATGCGTTTCGGCAAACTCATTCATGCCGGTATGAGTGGGCGGGAAGCTGCTCGGCAGCTGTTGATTTCGCCAGCGACCGCCTCGCGGTTTGCTCGCAAGGTGCGCACTGGGTGCAGTCTTGCGCCTGCCCGGACCGGACGCCCCGTTGGGACCGGCAAGCTGGCCCCCTATCACGATTTCCTGCACGAACTTGTCCAGCAGGATCCCGACATAACGCTGTGTGAACTGCGCGATGCCCTGTTTATGGCCGAGGGCGTGCGTGTGCATCATACCAGCATTTCCAAAGCACTGCGCCGCCTCGGCTTCACATATAAAAAAATCGCTGACCGCCAGCGAACAAGACAAACCCCATGTGCGCAAGGCGCGAGATGAGTGGCTTGAAGTACGCCAACCTGTCATGCAGCATATGCCAGAACAAATTGTATTTATTGATGAAACCTGCGTCAAAACCAACCTGACCCGGCTATGTGCACGCGCTGCGAAGGGCGAACGGGCTTATGATAAAGCTCCGTTCGGGCGCTGGCAAAGCCAGACCTTTATCGCCGGGCTCACCCAAGACAGTCTGATTGCTCCCTGGGTGATTGAAGGGCCAATGGATGGCAATGCGTTCACCACTTACATCAAAACTCAGCTCGCACCCCAGTTGCCACCGCGTACTGTTGTTATTCTGGATAACCTGTCCACCCACAAAGTTGCAGAGGCAGCCAACGCGCTCAAACGACATCAGTGCTGGTTTTTGTTCCTTCCTCCATACTCACCTGATCTCAATCCCATTGAGATGGCATTCTCGAAGCTCAAAAGTCATTTACGACGCATGGGTGCGCGAACGTTTGATGCGTTGATAGACGCTCTGGGCCAGGTCTGTAACCTCTTCACACCCCAAGAATGCTGGAACTACTTCAAGGCAGCCGGATATGTTGCAGACTAAAGGCACACCGCTTTAGGGTGGTTGCCTGCGGATTGCCAGCCAGGCGGCGCGATCCCGGCATGATGTTGGGCCTCATTTTTGAGTGGTGTCGTGGGACATGCGCATGGCCCGCATCACTTCCGCATTACGGCGGCTGCCTTGCAGGAACGCCCGCCGCTGCCCGGAAAGACCGGCCAATTCTTGGGCAGGTTTGCCCGCAAAGTGGTCATTCAGACCTATTGGAAACGAAACTCAACACGGAGCCATCGCCAAGCACCAAGAATGCGCGAGATTAATGGCAGCACTTGTATAATGCCCAGTGCCCACACAAATCCGATGTACCCCTTTGTTTGTTACGGGCTCAGCAAAGTCTCTAAAACCGAATCCTGATTGCCCCATTGAGGCCATTGTCGGTGGTGTTCTCACTGAACAGGCCGTCATAGGCGAGGCTGGCGCGGATGTTGTCGGTGAGCTCAAGGGAGAGCCCTGCTGCCACCAGAGCGGTGTCACGTGAAAGGGAAATCCCCTTCACGGTGGAGACATAGTCCTGACTTTGCAAAATACTATGGCTCTTGGCGGTATTATTGCCAAACAAGTGTTGCCAGGAGGCGCCAAGATTGAGGGCAGCCGTATAACCAGATATCTGAAATTCCTTGTGGACTCTGCCGCCAAGGTTGGAAAAATAGACTGTTTCTGTGTCAGGAGATACAAGAAGTTGCGCCTCCTCGCCGTTTTCCTGAAACGAGGTGGCAGTCTGCGCTACAAAGGCACCGCCGACAAAGGGTGTCAGCTTGGCGAGAGGCGTTTCGAAACTGTGAGATACCTGTCCGAACAGCTGGAAGGTGCTGGTGGTGTAATTGCCATCAGGATCATCATAAAAGTCTCCATAGGCAACGGTACGCTCCGCATCCACAAAGGCGAGTGAGTAAGCTGCGCCCAATTGCAACTCCGCCCAATCAGCCTGCAGCTTCCCATAGGAACCAAGGTGGAGAGAGTTGGTATTGGCTGACGAGTTGCGCCGGCTCACATCATAGCTGGCGTAGCTGTAGCCGGCCAGCAGCCCTACGCGGAGGCGCTCGGCGACCTGCCCATCGACACCGGAAAAGAAGCCGCCGGTGTTGCGCGAGAACGCGGCTGCGTTGCTGGAGCCGTCCCATTCGGCCCACGACCCAAAGCCTTGCGCCCAGCTGTAGCGCCCCTCATCGGTAGCCTCCTGCGCCCAGACCGCATCCCTTAAGAAGCGACTGTCCTCCAGCATCACACTGGTGATCGAGGCGTAAACGTCCCCGCCCAGCAGGTCCAGCGCCTGCCGGGTGTCGGCGGGGTCCAGAAACATCATTCCGGAGTAGACCGGCGAATAGGTGGCGATCAGCTCCCCCACACTGGCCCCGGCCTCGGCAGCAGCCAGCTGCTCATCCAAGGATTGCAATCGCAGCGCGTCCACCGCTTTGGCCACTTGATACTGATTGGCTGTCTGCGCCACACTGGCCACCGAGGCTTGGGTGTTGGCGACAGTCAAGGTGAGGACGGTACTGGTCTGGCTCAGGGCCGGGACGAGGTAGCTGGGATAGTTGCCATTGGTAACCGTGCTTATGGTTGCAGGCAGGGCTCCGGCCTGCAGAATGTCATAGCTTGTGGTCTTGGCATAGGGCTGGCTTTGATTGGCAAACAGCACCACGCTGGAGCTGTCAGAGAAGTTGGCGGTGCCGCCCACGCTGATAAAATCACTGCCGCCAGTACCAATGATGTGGACATTGTAGACCGCGCCGCCGTCGCTGTCCCCTAAAGTCATATCACCGGTAATAGTGAGCTTGCCTCTGGTGTTAAAATCATCCCCCGGTGCCACTTGTGAACCAGCAGCAAAACTCGCTGTGCCAATGGTTCCACTCCCCCCCAGATAGCCGCCATTGCTAACCTGAAAAACACCGCTGGCGGTGCCATTTGCAAACAGCCACACCCCGCCATCCCCGCTGTTTGGCTTAATTGTGGTTATAACATTCTTCCCCCAGTTACCAGTCACTTGCGTATTGCCGGCCTCCACGCTGATCGTCCCGGCTCCGGTAATATCAGGGCTAAAAACAAAGGCCTCATCCGTGGGCGCCGTATGGTTGAAGATAATTTTCCCGTTTGCATTACTGCCAAAGCTGATTTTATCGGCCAATAAAGTTCCAGAAGCTGCTGCTGAACTCCCTGATGAAGCGCCAAAATTCAAGATGCCATTGGAACCGGTATTTTCGGAAATTGTAATAGTGCCGTTTGTTTGATTGAGAACTCCAGAGTTCGACAGCGTAACACTGGCATCTCCATTTCTTCCAATGACTACAGAATTGGACAGCGTAAGCTCGGTATCTTCACCGCTAATAGCAAGAGTTCCTTGCGACCCGGAGTGCTCCCCAACAGTTAAGTTATTTGCAGAAACGGATGTTCCACCGCTTATGTTAAACGTACCGGCAGCATTTTGCCCGATGATTATATTTTGAGAAGCCAAGCTGACTTCTTCGGAGTTAATCTCCAATGTGGCATCAAGAGTGCCTGTCTGGTCAACAACTGTATTTCCATTCGTGATGATTGCATCAATAACAAGTGTTCCCCCATTCACTTGAAAATTCATCGAATTATCATAGTCCTTGGAAATATATGTCGTTCCTGCCAGACTTTGTAATATGGGCGTGTGGGAGGTATCTATTTCATAGTCGAAGAGAAAAAAATCACTTGTATGGTTAAATCTGATGACCGACTTACCTTCTTTCACCTGAAAGACTGTGTCATCTGCAAGCTGTACCGGTGCCAGCGGCTTATCAATATCGGCTCCTCCAAAGACAAACCTCCCATTGGAACCACTCGAACCACCTATTATGATTGGCCCATCAGTGGTCAGGGAAGCACTTTCACTGATCGCAAAAGTCCCTTTCCCATTGTCGCCAATTTGTAAAGTTGATACTGTGAGCTCTGACCCAGAGCCCGAGAGAATAAACGTGCCGTCCCCATTAGAATTGATACCCATTTGGATTTCATTTATGGTCGCCGTCGCGCCGTCTTCAACTGTAATGGACGCCGTACCTCCCTGAGCTAGCTTAATCGTATCAGCGGTCAGGGATGAACCCGTTCCTGAAACATTTATAAGGCTTCCTCCTCCTGATTCGTGTCTACTCATAGTAATGGACTGGGCATTGACCGCTCCGCCACCTGATATTCTAAGCGAGCCGCCCCCTTGGGGTGCTAGATGGGTTGTGCCGGTAACTGTGAGAAGTGAGTTTTCGCCTGAGACAGCGATAACGCCATTTGTATCCACATCATTTACATTACCTAGTGAAAGGTCTACGGAGGTGAAGGAGGCTCCACCTTTAATATTAAGCGTCCCCGTGTTTGCTGCTCCCACTGTCGTCGTTCCTGCAACATTAACCGATGAGGCTACTCCGTCAGAATCACTTCCTGAGATTGTGGCAATAGAGCTCTTTTGAATATCTAAATCTGAATCGACAGTCAGTTTGGCACCTCCTTCAACATTCAGTTGACTACTTAAGACTGCCCCCCCAATAGTAATATCCTCTAAAGCCAAGCCTGTAGTGCCACTTTCCTGAAATGTGACAGTAGAGCTACCCGTCACCATAATGTCCCCCCCAAAAGTTGCGGTAGCTCCCTGCTGCACAGCTAAAGACGAAGAATTTGTAGCCTGATCTGTTCCTATCTGTGTAGTTCCAGTAACAGACAGAGAAGAGTTACTACCTTCAACTAAAACAGTCCCTTCTCCGCTACTTTCTCCAGCAAGTGTCAAATTTTTTGTCGTGAAATCTCCATTTTTACTTACAGTAAGACTTCCGGTTGAAGCCAGCCCAATATTAGAGGTATTCGAGACTGACAACCCAGATCCTGTACCACTTATAGATACAGTTCCACTTGAACCAGTTTCGCTTGCCGCCGTGAAGTTTTTTGAAATGGCAACTCCTGCACTCTCAATGTTGAGTGTTCCGGTTCCAACCTCGCCCACTTCAAATTCATTATTTGAGGTTACAGAGACGCCGGACCCACTAATATTCAACGTAGCCTCACCAGAGTCCGATGCAATATACACGTTGTCCCAAGTTTGTGCCCCAGAGGCATTTTCATCTATGTCATTAACGTAGAGGTCTTCAGCACCAACCTTAAAAACTAAGCAATTAATCAGTACAAGCATTACTATTTTTATGAAAAAATAACATTGATACTTCATGTAAATACCTATATATTTAGATATGAATAGTATTCAATGTATTATATTATTATCTATAGTTAATTAATTATAAAATATATCATAGTATATATAGAATATATTTAATATTTTCATCATACGCCAACAACTTACTCCTTCCATTTCTACAAATGAAAGAAACGGGGGGTGCCTAGCAGAAGAGGCTCGGGAATTTAAGACAAGTGATATAAGCGCAATTTTCACCTGAAAATGGCATTATGCCAAGAACAGAAGAATGACATGGCAAAACATCTCCAATGCAAATACAGCCGGGCCTTTAGAATGCGTTCCGTTTGATTGGGTTCAATCAAACGACAAGAATTCGCTCAAAATAAATAAGTTAGAGTGCACAGCGTGAATGTGAATGAACGCGACGTGCTTGTCTTATGCTTTTTCTGTGCCTTCAGTAATTATGGCGGTTGCAGGGTTCAAGCAGTTGATAAACTGGCTCAAGGGCACCCCGATTACCCGGATTATTTTTGAACCCGCCGGCCCTTACCACAGTGCTTTTGAGTTGGCGTTGTCGGGTCAGTATCCGCTATGCAAAGTGAATCCATGGCAAGCACGCAGGTTTTCACAGGCCAGCCCAAAGCCAGCCTAGCCGCCCATTTCCTTCTCCAGTGATTCACAAACAGTCTTGAGGACCTGAACACGGGCGTATCTCTTGTTCTCCGAGGAAACCAGTGTCCAAGGGGCTGCTTTGGTCGAGGTTCTGTCCACCATGTCCCCAGCGGCCACGGCATACTGATCCCACTTTAACCGGTTGCGCCAGTCTTCCTCGGTTATCTTATAGGTCTTGTAGGCAGTTTCCTCCCGCGCTTTAAACCTATTCAGCTGCTCCTCCTCAGAGATAGAAAGCCAGAACTTGCAAAGAATGATGCCAGATTTGGTGAGGTCTGCTTCAAAAAAGTTAATCTCGTTATAGGCTCGCAACCAGTCGGCCTCGCTGCAAAAGCCCTCAATCCGCTCCACCAGAACCCGCTCATACCAGGAACGGTCAAAAACAGCCGTATTCCCCCGCTTGGGTACTTTGGTCCAGAAACGCCATAGGTATGGGTGAAGCCTCTCCTCCTCTGAAGGGGCGGCAATGGGGTAGACCTTATAAAAGCGCGGATCGAGTGTTCGCGTCAGGCGGCGAATTGCCCCCCCTTTTCCAGCGGCATCATTGCCTTGGAAGAGGCAGATAAGAGCACGTTTTTTAAAATGCTTATGGTCTGTCAGCTCCGCAATCCGGCTTTGCCAGTGTTCCAGCTCTTTCTTGTACTCTCCCTTCTTCAAGGTTGCCGTGAGATCGATTGAGTCCACAGCAGAAGAAGAATGTTTACCACTAACAATGGCGGGCGCGGAGGTTTGCGTGGGTTTGCCAAATTCAAGCCTCTTGTTCATGGCTTGCTCAATGGTCTCCGCCATGGACAGATCCCGATAATAGGGATCCTGCGAGGGCACAACGAGCCAGGGCGCATACCCCGTACTGGTATGGAGTGCAGCCTTTTCTCCAGCTAACTGGGCTTCCCTGTAGTTTTCAATACTCGCCCACTCTTGAAGAAAGTGCCGCTTCCCAACCTGCTTTCTCTTGATTGCAATCAAGCGCTTTTCCTGCACCTTCTCCGGCAGGGTAAACCAGAATTTAAGCAGCAATACATTCTCGTGGGTCAGCATGCGCTCAAAGCGGTTAATGACGGAAAGTTCGCGCTCCAGCATGTCATCAGTGAAATTGCCTTTAACCGCCTCTCCAAGGGGATGCTGATACCATGAGCCAAAAACAACAGAGGTTTGCCCGCGCGCTGGAAGGTCTCTCCAGTATCGCCACATGGGTGGGCGTAGTTTTTCCTCTTCCGTTGGCTTTTCCGCGTATGCATTGCAAAACAGGTAGCGGGTATCCATCCACTCATAAAGGCGCGAGATCGCATCTCCCTTGCCAGATCCGTCTAGACCCGACATGACAATCACAGTTGCAAACTGCTTTTCTTCCTTCACGCGGTGCTGGGCTTTGAGAAGCTTTTCGCGCACTTCAGGCAGGCGCTCGTCAAATTCATCTTTACTAAGTGTGTGTAAGATATTGGCAGACTGGAACATGAGCACTCCTCTAACCAAGCCAGCGGCGACACCGGTAAGACGCAGCAAAAAAGAGAATCTCCTGCTGCACCTTTCACTTTAGCGCCCAGAGAGTTAAAAACACTATTCGACCATCTGGGTAGTTCCATTGGAAGCCCGATTTTATAAAAGGAATTGTAGAGAAAATCGTTTACTGCCATGTTCTAGGCATGAAACATGGTTATTGCGCACCAACTATATTGAACACAAAGCACTGTAATACTAAGTAGCAAAACACTTCCTTTAAGGTCTGAGACTCCTTCGTGAACACTGATTTCATAACAAACTACCTTGAGCAGCTGGTTGGTTATATCGGCGCCAATCCAGCATTGGCCGGCGTTATATGCTTTGCCGTTGCTATGGGAGAAGCCCTGTTTCTCATAGGCCTTTTCTTTCCCAGCACAGTCGTTCTTGTAGGGGCTGGCACCTTAATCGGCCTTGGCGAGCTCGACTTTACCGAGATCTTTCTATGGACAGTCGCGGGCGCAGTCGCCGGAGACGCTGTTTCCTATTGGGCCGGATATTTCATGAAAGACAAGCTACGAAGCCTGTGGCCCCTATCACGCTATACCTCTCTTGTGGACCAAGGAGAGCGCTACTTTGAAAAGCATGGCGGGAAAAGTGTCTTCATTGGCCGCTTTGTGCCCGGCGTAAAGTCGGTTGTGGCGGGGATTGCGGGCATGGCGCGCATGAATGTGTTCCGCTTTCAGGTCGTCAATGTGGCCTCCGCCATTTGCTGGACAGCCGCCCACCTGCTTCCCGGTGTTCTGGCGGGCTCTGCGCTGGGCGCTATCGGAGCCGTAAACACCCGCCTTGCAATTGTGCTTGGCGGCCTTCTTCTGGCTCTTCTTATTGCGTTTGCAGTCATTCGCTGGATGATCATGTTCATGATCCCGATTTTCAGCGGCACCCATCAGGCAATTGTCAACTGGTTTGCAAAACACCCGAACAGGGTTTCGCAGTGGATAGCCAAAACCTATGATCCGGCCAACCCACGGTCCGTTGGCATGCTGCTCTCGGCCATTGTGCTTTTATCCGCCTTCCCCGTTTTTGTTGCGATTTTAAAATCCATCGCTCCCGGCAGGACAATGGTTCGGGCCGATGAATCCATCAGCACTTTATTCTCCGTGGCCCGCACCCCAATGGTGGACCAGCTGATGACCGGCTTTACCATGATGGGAGATGCTTTTGTCACTGTAGCAGTTGCGGCGGTTGCCATCGCCTATTTGCTGCACAAGAAGGCATGGAGACGCGCAGCAGGGGTTCTGATTGCCGTTGGTAGCTCAGCTTTGTTTGTGACCATCACCAAGGCGATCCTCGAAAGAGAGCGTCCAATCGCACTTTATGAGGGTGCCAGCTCATTCTCGTTCCCCTCGGGGCATACAACAATCAACACGGTCTTGATGGGAGTTCTGGCCGTTCTCATTGCTCACGACAGGTCCGCACGTTCTAAAACCGTGATCTACACTCTCACGGCAGCCTACTCCATTTTAATGGGCTTTTCACGCATCTACCTGAATGCTCACTGGCTTTCGGATGTTCTGGCGGGTCTGATTTTTGGCGCAGGGATTACCGCCGCCTTCGCCTTTGTATTTGGCCATGTTCACAATGAAAAAGTGGGCCGCAACATACTGGCTTTCTTGGTAGTTGGCACCATACTGGCAGTCTCTTCAATCAATATGGCTTTCAACTTCCAACAGGCAATGAAATCCTACAAACCACCTCAGGAAACAGTTCGCTTCAGCTATGGACAATGGCGAGCACACGGCTGGCAAAAAGTTCCTGCACGGCGCATCGACCTGATTGGAGACTACGAAGAGGAGATCGCCCTGCAGTGGTCGGGAACACCGGAAGAACTGCAAGACCACTTGACTGAAAAAGGGTGGACGCCCGCACCTGACTGGAACCTGACATCCGCAGTTGGATACTTAATGGGAGAAACACCGGCTGCCGACTTACCACCAGTTCCGGCAATCAATTTCGGCTACCTTCCCATCCTGACAATGGTACACGAAACGGATGCCAATCACCGGCAGGTCTTCTGGTTGTGGCAGTCAAAATTCAAGCTCCAAATGCCTGATGACAGTTTGCGTCCGCTGTTTTTGGGAACAACGCTCAATGAAGAAACAGTGCGTTTGTTCAATGAAATTTCGGCTATTCGCAAAGTCAAAAACAGTCGGGCCGATCTGGAACCCTTTACAGGACTGTCCAACGCCGTTTTGAAAAAATACAGCGATGGCGGTTACATCATGCTGGCGGGCCCGAATTAGAGAGTATCGCCGAAAAGTGGATACCGTTTTTTGGTTAAAGATACACGCCTAAAAAAGAGAGTAAATCAGTGAGCTGTTTCAGCAAGACGTCTCACTGATTTAAAGGAAAGACAGGAGCAGTCTCTACAGTTGAGCCTGCTCCTCTTCATCCGCGCAATACAGCTCGTAGAGCGTCGATAATATGGCTTCCACTTCCTTGCTTGCCAACGAATAGTAGATGGTCTGTGCCTCTCTACGGGTCTTCACCAGTTCGCTGCTGCGCATTTTGGCAAGGTGCTGGCTCAGCGCTGACTGGCTAAGCCCTGAACTTTCAACAAGAGTACCAACGGACAATTCCCCCTTTACCAGCTGGCAAAGCACCAGCAAGCGTTTTGGATGAGCCATCGCTGTTAAAAGTTTTGCAGCCTTTTCGGCGTTCGGCTCCATTTGAGAAAGGTCCATCGCGTCCCCCTTGCTAATAAGTGGCGTTAATTTTGTCCTTTAGCCATCATAATTCAAGGGGGCTGAGCCACTCTGAGTGTTTTCCCTTGACTTTTAGCGGGGAAACCAACAGATGAATGGCCTCGGCTTCTTATGTAGCCTCATTTATTGACGTGAACCTAGAATGCAAAAAAGCACAGCCCCCGACTTCGCTCGGGCGCGTACTTTGCATCACCGGCCTTCGATTCAAGTATCCGACAGTATGACACAGGGTCTTTTGCGGGTTGATTTGCGGTGGCCAAACACTTGAAAGAGTACCCTTTGCAGAACTTCGAAAAACTGGGCCTAATCAAACCACTGTTGCAAGCCCTTTCCAACAGGGATTACACCGAACCAACCCCGATCCAGTCCCAGTCCATTCCCCCCGTTCTGGAAGGGAATGACCTGCTTGGCCTTGCGCAAACCGGCACCGGCAAAACCGCTGCATTTTCACTGCCCACTATTCAAAGACTACTGGACAGCAAATTCAGGGCCTCCCCGCGCGGTGTCCGCGCTCTTATCCTCGCGCCGACCCGCGAGCTGACCGACCAGATCTCCACCAGTTTCAAAGCCTATGCAGGCTCATTGCCTATGGCAATTTCCAGTGTGGTTGGCGGCGTTGCCATGGGCAAACAGATCCGTGATCTCCAGCGTGGTCTGGATGTTCTGGTGGCAACACCTGGCCGTCTCATGGACCTTCACCGTAGGGGCGCCATCCACTTTGACGATCTGGAGATTTTCATTCTGGACGAAGCCGACCAGATGCTGGATCTGGGCTTCATTCATACCTTGAAAGAGTTGGCAGAGCTTTTACCCAAAGAGCGCCAGACACTCCTTTTCTCTGCCACCATGCCAAAAGAAATCTCCGGACTTGCCCGCAAGTTCCTGCGTGATCCGGTAGAAGTGAAAGTGGCACCGGCTGCCACAACCGCCGAAAAGGTGGAACAGAAGATTGCTCACGTGGACGGAAGCCAGAAGAAGCCTCTTCTCTTGGAGCTTCTTAAAGATGAAAGCATCGAAAGTGTTCTTGTTTTCACCAGAACCCGTCACGGTGCCACCAAGCTTTCCAGAATAATCAATGCCGCAGGCTTGAAAGCAGAGGCCATTCACGGCGACCGCTCCCAGCAGCAACGCCAGAAAACGCTGGCCTCGTTTAAAAGCGGACGCCTTAAAATTCTGGTGGCAACCGATGTTGCAGCGCGCGGTATCGACATCAGTGGCATTTCCCATGTGATCAACTACGACATGCCCAATGTTGCCGAAAACTACGTTCACCGCATCGGACGTACGGCAAGAGCGGGCCGTGAAGGCATCGCCATCACCTTCTGCCTGCCGGAAGATCGGGGCATGCTCACAACGATTGAGCACCTGACCCGTCAAAAAATTGACGAGTTGGACGGTTACGGCTGGTTCATGTCCGACTCCGTCCCGCAAAAAGCACGCGGCGGGCGCGGTAAAGGTGCTGGCAAAGGCAAAAACAAGAACAAGGGCGCACCCAAGAAGAAGTCTGGTTCAGCGCAGGGCAAATCCACTCCGCCAAAACTGGTCGCCGCCAAAAGCAGAGGCCCTAAAAAGCCGTCCAAGCCTGCTTCCGCAAAGGGCGGCAAACCATCAGCTGCGGCAAAGCCTGCAAAACGCAGCGCAAAGCCTGCCCGCAAGCCAAATGCTGGCTCAAATCCCAGCGCAAACAGCGGATACTTGAAACGCCGCTCCTCTTAAACAATAGGACAAGGGGGTGGGCCATCCATCCCCTTAACGCCCCTCAGGTTTCCTTGTTTTCCAAAGCCTCCCCCTTGGCATTTGCTCGCCGCCTCGATAGCATAGCCAGTGGAGCACCTTTTTAACTTCAATATATTGTTTTCACGTGCCTATATCCCATAAACGGCATTTACTTTCCAAAGATCAGATCTCACCACTTTCTTTGAACAGTTTCATGGAACGAAAGCATGCATGACAAAGGGCAGACCAACATCATCCAGCTGGATGACCGTCTTCAAGATGGCAGGCAATCCCAGAACGCGTTGAAAATTCAGCGCGGAACGCAAAGACTACTTTCTGTTATGGGCTATTCCAGTGTGCCGGAAGTCACATTGCCCGGTGGCCGGCGCGCCGACCTGCTGGTGTTGGGGCCCAAAGGGCAAATCTGGATTATTGAGATTAAATCCTCCCTTACAGACTTCACCAGTGACAACAAGTGGGAAAGCTATAGAGAGTTTTGCGATCAATTTTACTTCGCCAGCCTGCCGGAAGTACCCTCTGAGGTCTTTCCAGAAGATACGGGCTTCATTCTTTCCGATGGCTATGATGCTGAAATCATTCGTGAAGCTCCGCAGCACAAGCTCAGTGCCCCACGCCGTAAAGCAATTACACTAGTTTTCGCCCACTCAGCAGCAAAGTCTTTGCACCGTCTTCGGGACCCAAAGATTTAATGCTTTAAGCATAAATAAATAAACCAATAAAGACTCTATTCATCCCCCCAATTAATCGTTAGAGTAAACCACTAATACAGTTTAAAACTATAAATACATAATCACGCAAAGATCGATGAAGTTCTGGGGAGGATGCTTACTTTGCAATTCGATTACGTAATTATTGGCGGGGGATCAGCCGGTTCGGTTTTAGCGTCCCGCCTCTCAGAAAATCCCGAGGTCGAGGTCTGTTTGCTTGAAGCTGGGGGGGCCGGTAAATCTGTGATTGTGCGCGCTCCCATGGGAATAGTTGCACAAGTACCGGGGAAACCACTCAAAATAAACAACTGGGCCTTTTACACGGAAGCTCAGGAGTTCATGAACGGTCGGCATATGTACCAGCCACGCGGCAAGGCGCTTGGGGGGTCGAGCGCTATCAACGCCATGGAGTACATACGCGGACAGCGGGAAGACTATGACCATTGGCGGGATCTGGGCTGTGAAGGCTGGGCCTATGAGGATGTCCTGCATTACTTCAAGAAGTCCGAGAACTTCCAGTTGGGGCCAGATTCTCTTCATGGAAGTCGTGGCCCGCTTCATGTGAGTAATCAGGTCACCCCTAGATCTATAAATGACCGCTATATTGAAGCTGCTGTCCAAAACGGCATTCCGCGAAATGACGACTTCAATGGAAGCTCCCAGACAGGTGCTGGATACTTCCACGTCACCCAGTTCCACGACCATAGGCGCGGTGAACGCTGCTCTGCGGCAGCAGCCTACCTGCACCCTGTGATGGATCGCCCGAACCTCACAGTTTATACCAATGCCCACACAACAAAGCTGCATATGGAAGGAACCAGCGTCAAAGGCGTCTCCTTTATTCATAGCGGCAAAACACTCACCGCCTTTGCCGGTCAGGAAACAATTTTGTGTGCAGGTGCCTTCAACTCACCACAGCTTCTCCAGTTATCAGGCATCGGAGATGAAAAAGAGCTTACAAAGCATGGCATCAAGGTGCAGCATAAACTGGAGGGCGTTGGCAAAAACCTTCAAGACCACCTTGATTACACATTGAACTATCGCACATCAGAAAAAGACCTGATTGGCGTTGGAATTATGCCCGGCATTAAACTGCTTGGGGAAGTAAACAAGTGGCGTAAAGACGGCAGCGGCATGATCGCCTCGCCAGCAGGAGAATCCGGTGCATTCTTCAGCTCTCAAGAAGGCGTTAGCCGCCCTGATCTGCAACACCACTTTGTCATAACCTTGATTGACAAGCATGGTCGCCGCCTGCACCGCGGGTATGGCTTTAGCTGTCACGTATGTGTATTGCGGCCAGAATCGCGTGGTGAAGTGGGCTTGAAATCAACCGATCCACTCGCACCACCGCGCATTGATCCACGTTACCTCAGCGATTCCAGAGATATGGATGTAATGGTAGCGGGGGTTGAAAAAACGCGGGATATTCTGGAGAGTAAACCCTTTGACGACATTCGCGGTGACTCGCTTTACCCCCTTGGTAAAACCAGAGCGGAAATCGAAGAGTCCATTCGTTCCAGATCCGAAACAATCTATCATCCCGTTGGAACCTGCAAAATGGGGAGTGATGACATGAGCGTGGTGGACACCAGCCTTAAAGTGCATGGGCTGGAAAACATCCGCGTGGTTGATGCCTCAATCATGCCAACCCTCGTTTCCGGTAATACCAATGCTCCCACAATCATGATTGCGGAAAAAGCAGCGGATATGATTTTGAATAATACTCCGGCCCAGCAACAGCAGGCGCAAGTGAGTTAACCTCCGCTCTCTAAACGTACACGGTGTTCCGGCCACTATGGAAGGATATGGGCACCGTGTACAAACCAAATCATTGGAATAGCGCAATCTCGAACTGCGTAAACCGGCAGATTGTATCATCATCTGCCGTTCTTAAGGGCAAGACTCCTAAATTGGACGATTGAAAATCACTTCTCGGATCACCTGCCAGCGCTCTTGTTCATAAATCAGGTCTATCGACAGTGTTAGGAACCACTTTTCACCATCCCTCATGATTTTTCGATTGAAAATTACGTGGGCGTTTTTGCCGTGCCTAGATATGCTTTCATAACGTATCCAATCGTTTGCCCCTTTCGGGTTCGTTTCAGCCATATGCACAAACGAGGCAATAAACGCTGCTTTATCAAGCAGCTCAACATGCCCCTCGCAATCAAGCATATGTACGCTTATTTCATCATGATACATCTTTTGAAGAGCCGGAACATCAGCCGCAATTCCGGCGCTGACCAGATCGTCAACGGCCGCTTTAACTTCCTGTTGTTCTGGGGTGTTGAATGCCATGTTGTGCCTCCAGATTTTAAAGCTGGTTACAAGCCGTTTAGGCGCCTGCCAGCATATCGCCCACTGCTTGTTCACCCCGTGAGGGGACGGCTTCTTACAGCGTATCTTCGAAAAGTAGATACCGATTTTCGAAAAAGATACGCGCACACAAAAAGTTAAAGCGGTGAAGCGTTTCTACTAAAGCACAAACTGATTTAAGGGCAAACCTGCGTGAATGTACCATGAAATTTAACGGGCTTCTTCATTCCACATCCAATGGGGTTAATGTCGACAGGCTCCTTTTCGTAGGCCCGCCAGAAATTATGGGGCGGATAGACAGTGCCGCCTGTAAATGCTTTTTCACTAAACACATCAATTACCTGTTTCCGAAACTCTTCAATTGATTTTGTAGGCAATGTGATCGCCTTAAACAGGTCAGTGCAGTAGTCCTTCAGTTTCGCATCTGGAGCTTTTTCAGAAACTTTATGCAGATCCTCCCAAAAGTGCTTCAGATTCTTGTAATCAAAATTATCCGCCGGCTTCTCATAGTGCTTTACCGGAGTTCCAAACCTGAAATCCTTGATACTTGAATTCCCGTTGCCAGCCAGTTTAATCGCGCTGTCATACCCCTCAAGAAACTCAATGCCCTGATATTTATTTTGCAAGGCAGTCAGAACACTGCTTCCACGACTCGGTTTCTTGGCAGAATAACAGGAAAACACCCGGATTTCTTTTGGGGTACTCTGGTGATAATAAGTGAATTTTTGCGAAAATGTCTCGGCTGACAGTCCGCCAATCCCCCCGTCGCAGCCGTGGGAAAGGATGGCAATTTTCTCATAGGCATCAAATTCACTTTTGGCGGAGAGCTTTCGTATATCCCCGCTGAATGTCATTATGAAAACAGCCTTTGTATCGAAGTGTTTTTCAGCCCACTGAGATCCCATAAATTGCGCCTCTGACTGGCACAGGTCCCCCGCAAGCAATATGGCATCCTGTTTTCCAGCAAATGCTTGTGATGTGAAGAGGAGGGAAATCAGAATACTCGGGAATTTTATAGTGCAAATACTGAACATTGAGGTACCACCCGTTCCTATTGGACCACTAGGAGACGCTTGATGGGTGTTTTTGTGACAAATACGGCAGGCAAAGCCGCGGCCAAAGTGTGACACGGCATTTCGGTCCCAAAAGCTAGCTGTGCTCCGCCCTATCCTATTCCATAGGATAGGGCGGAGCACAGCTAGCTTTATGCCTTAAACAGACTTGGCAATCCTCGAGATCAACTCATGGGCCACATCTTCTTTGGGCAGCTTGGGCAGGTTATCCACCCCTGCCTTTGTCACAATACGAACCGTATTGAAATCTCCGCCCATAACATTGTGCTCATGGCTGACATCATTGGCCACGATCCAGTCCGCCCGCTTTTTCTCTAGCTTTCTTTGTGCATTATGGATCAGGTCCTGCGTTTCAGCTGCAAAGCCCACAACCAGTTTGGGGCGCTTGGTGGAATGATGGCAATGAATTCTTATTTCAAATGGTGTCCGAAGATCCATGCCCAACGTGTGGCTGTAGAGCGAGCAACCACAAGCCTGCGTTCCGCTGCACTTGCTCATATACCCGTATCCAGAAGAATCACAAATCGCATGCGTGAATCTCATAAATATGGCTTCCCCAGTCGTACCGACCGTCCTAAACAACAGGCTAATTGAATCGGAAAAGAATCTGAAAGGGAATCCTATAATTCTAGAAACTTAAGCGTAGTGGCGGCCATCATATGGTGCCCAGCACCAATCTCTATTGGCATTGTAGGCCCTTTCAAGGGCAGCATGGCCATCATTCGATTGGCAGTCGAAGTAGCGTTTTGAGTTCTCGTTTCCACGAGCCATATTTTCATCACGGTGAGAAAAGAAGCGAATCGTAGTGTTGGGCCGAACTTGATTGACTAATTGAGGTACTACATACAGGCAACAGTTTTGGCCTCTTGTACAAGGCATCAAAGTACAATCAATCTCAATGCGAATTATACGTGCGCCTAGTCGTGCAATGGCTGCTGTGATCTGCGCGCTATTATCCCTCCAATAGAGCTGATCTGGGTGGTTCCCAGCGCCGCCTCCTGCTCCAACCGCCTTTATAGGAGCTAGACGAGTGGCACCATCTGCGGTGATTGCATGGGCGATAAATTGAATTTGCCCTTGGTTCCCCCACCACTGTGCTGTAGTTTCGTAGACCTCATTAATCTTGGGCCTGAACAATACTGGCATATATTCCCCCCCAGATTACCCCATACAGATAGCATCGATAGCTTATGGGGTATTTACAGAGATCTCAAGCTTATGGGCCTTATTACACCTGTCGTTTTTACCCTGTTTTATTAGGGGGACACGACTATAAATTGAGCCAGAACTGCGGCTGCGTAGCCCTACTTTTCCAGTTGTCTAGAGCGCATATATTCTACAGAATTACGCTGTAAGGAAGTCGCATGGCGTGTGTGACTATGAGAAAGCGCGGCTCACGTCCCACGCTTTCAAAAAACCGGTGAGAACAAAACACCGCTTATCGTTAAACAGACTTGGCAATTCGCGCAATCAATTCACGGGCGACACCATCTTTGGGAAGTTTAGGAAGATCCTCAATCCCTGCCCTTGTCACAATACGAACCGTGTTAAAATCCCCGCCCATCACATTGTGCTCATGGCTCACATCATTGGCCACGATCCAGTCCGCCCGCTTTTTCTCCAGCTTGCGCTGTGCGTTGTTGATCAGGTCCTGCGTTTCGGCTGCAAAGCCCACAACCAGTTTGGGGCGCTTGGTGGAATGATGGCCAACACCCGCGAGAATATCCGGATTTTCTACAAACTGAAAAGTAGGAAGGGCGCCGCTTCCGTCTTTCTTTATTTTCTCCGCCCCTTCACTGGCCACACGCCAGTCAGCAACGGCTGCCGCCATAATAGCAATGTCTGCAGGCAATGCCCCTTCAACAGCCGCCTTCATTTGCTCGGCTGTTTCCACGCGGATGGTGTTCACCCCGTCCACATCGGAAAGAGAAACAGGGCCGCTAACGAGCGTGACACGCGCGCCCGCTTCTGCCGCCGCCTTTGCCAAGGCAAAACCCTGTTTGCCAGAGGAGCGGTTTGCAATGTAGCGCACCGGATCCATTGGCTCATGGGTCGGTCCGGCAGTCACTACAACATGCTTGCCTTGAAGCGGAGCCTCTTTAGGCGCGAAGAAGGCTTCAACAGCTGCCACAATCTCCATTGGCTCGCTCATGCGGCCCACACCCGCCTCACCGCTTTCAGCCATTTCACCGGCATTCGGCCCGCTGGTCATAATGCCATCTGCATGTAGCATCGATAAGTTGCGCTGAGTCGCCGGATGCGCCCACATACGGGAGTTCATGGCTGGGGCAAGCAAAACCGGCTTATCGGTTGCCAGCAGAGCGCTGGAAGCCAGATCATCGGTCAAACCATGCGCCATCTTGGCCATAATGTTTGCCGTAGCAGGGGCAACCACAATCAAGTCCGCCTCTCGGGAAAGGCGAATGTGTCCCACATCGTGCTCGTCTTCCCGATCAAACAAATCGGTAAAAACTTTATCACCGCTAAGAGCGCCCACTGCCAAGGGGGTTATGAACTGGCAGGCTCCTTGTGTCATGACAGTTCGTACACCAGCGCCGCGCTCCTTTAATCTACGTATAAGATCAAGGGACTTATAGCAGGCAATACCACCCGTAATCACAAGAAGGATGCGCTTGTCTTCTAGCATTCGGCACTCCAGACCAGAATTTTTACAACCCGATATTTCTATCGTGTCCTAGACAAACTTTCACCTGTTTTATCGCAAAGATATCTCATAAGTTTAAGAGAGGGAGAGCTGCTCCCCACCACAGTCTTGCAGAATATCTCCGAAAAGTGGATGTCGGCTTTCGGAGATACACGCACACGATGAGTTAAAGCAGTGAAGCGTTTCTATTAAACGAGAAGCTGTTTTAATAGGAAAAACTGCGCTGTGCAGTCGAGACTGTTTCAGCTTTGCCTTGTTGGGTAATTGTATAAACCGCAAGGCCCCGTTCGCTGTTGCCGTTTCTATCAAACCGGAACACCCCGTCTACACCCAGAAAGCCATCACGGCTGGTGAGGGTATATTCGGAGAAACGCTCAACTCCTGCCGTGCGGACCAGCCCGGCAGCCAGAATCATGGCATCATAAGCAAGGGATGCATTGCGGGCAGGAGCACTCCCGTATGTCTGCGCGTAACGGTTGCTGAAATCATCAAAATTCCGGTTATCAGGCCCCGGGAACCAAGCCCCAACAAGTACAGGAGAGCGTAAAACATCAGGCGTATTCCAAAGGCCGGATCCGATCAGCTTAAGTTCGCCAATGTTCGCCCCCACTTCAGTCATCACCTGCATGGCGTAGGAAGGAACCCCACCCCCTTCAGGAATAAACAAAGTATCTACCTGAGAGACCAACCCACTGATATTCGTCGTTTTCTGGCGGATATCCTCCACATTACCAGGGGTATAACGCTCAATACTCACAATTCGCCCGTTCGCACTGCCCACCGCCTGACGGAATGCCGCTTCCACAACAGCGCCATAAGAGTTGTTGGGCAGTAATGCGGCAAACGAGCGCCTCTCCTGCTCAATGGCAAAATCTACAACACGTTTCGTATCGGACTGGGGTAGATAGCTCAAAAGATAAGTGCCTTGAGAGGCCACATTCGTATCCGTTGAAAAGGCAATAATAGGCACTCCGGCACCACGCGCAATGGGGCTGGCCCCGCGTACCGCATTAGCAAAGACAGGGCCAATAATCAGCTCGGCACCCTCTTGAACAGCAGCCCGCGCAGCCGCCTGCCCGCCGGATGTGGTTCCACCACTATCTTTAATAATAAGCTGGATATCAGAATCTTGAAAATCACTCAGTGCAAGTTCAGCGGTATTGCGGAACAGGTTGGCGACAGAGGACGCCGAAGCTCCCTCACCGGAAAACGGAAGCAGCATAGCAACACGAACGGAGCCCTCGCCAATCACCTGCCCGGTTGGCTGTTGTTCTTCCCCCCCTTTTGGAAAGGAGTAGGAGCTGTAAGTATAGTTCGATGAATTCACACAACTGCCCAAAAACAGCATAGCCCCCACGCCAAGCGAGGTAATAAACCCTTTAAACAGTCCTGTTTTCGAAGAGCCCGCAATTTCTGTCATTTGTTGTCCGCCATTTCATCGAATACCCACACAGCCATGGGCACCAATCTTCCAAATTTCTCGGATTACAACCCGTTAATGCGAGCAGTTCATCCTCTAAGATTTTGTTTTTTTTATTTCCTACACAAAAATAGCCCCTAGGATCTGTCTTAAATCCGGTTTTCCAGTTAGATCTGCGCAATCACTTGTGCAAAACTATGCGGAAACAGGGCCACAATATGAGCGAATTTGAGGGTACAAAAAAGTCGAATGACTACTCACTCGGCGAGAACAGTTTTGCTGCCAAAAGAATCGAATCCGGTCTCTATATTGTCTCTACCCCCATCGGTAACTTGGGAGACATCACCATACGTGCTCTGGAAACCCTTGCCGCAAGCGACCTCATTGCCTGTGAGGATACGCGTGTTACTGGAGGTTTACTGCATCGTTTCGGAATAAAAACGAAAATGATGATCTATAACGAGCATAATTCCGACAAGCAAAGACCTCACATTCTGGAGGCCTTGGAAAACGGAAAAGTTGTCTCTTTGGTATCCGATGCGGGCACCCCCCTCATTTCAGATCCCGGCTACCGTTTGGTGAATGACATTGTGGAGAACGGGCACCGCGTCTTCCCTATCCCCGGAGCATCCGCCATGCTCACCGGCCTCGTTGGTTCCGGCCTGCCATCCGATGCAATTTTATTTGCAGGCTTTTTGCCACAGAAGTCTAGTGGGCGAAAAAAACGGCTGGATGAGCTTAAAGATATGGAATCAACGCTCGTCTTCTATGAAAGCCCCCACAGAATCGGAGCGTGTTTGAAGGATATGGAAGAAGCCTTTGGCGCAGATCGCAAAGCCGTTGTGGCCCGCGAACTGACCAAACGCTTCGAGACATTCGAGCGCGGTACACTGGGCACACTTAGCGAGCAATTTTCAAAAGATCGCACAAAAGGCGAAATCGTTATCCTTATAGCTCCAGGTCAAGCCCAGCTTCCAGACTCCACAGATGCTGACCGCCTCCTCAAAGAAGCCCTAACCCAAATGCCTGTAAGTACAGCGGCCAAAAAAATCTCTAAACTAACCGGCGTAGACCGCAAAACCCTTTATGCCCGCGCTCTGGAGTTCCGAGACAAGCTGAATGCACCATCACCTCACAACCATACCCAGCCAAAGGACTAGCGGATATGCGCAGGCCCGCGCCTATTCAAAAGGAGTGAGGGCGGAACAGCGTTGCGAAGCTTATCTAAAGCATCATCGCTGGCAGATTCTCGCCAAGCGCTACAAAACAAAGCTAGGAGAGATCGATATCATTGCCAAACGCGGAGCCGTGATCTCAATCATAGAAGTCAAAACTCGCAAGCATCTGGAAGATGCTCTCACAGCAGTCACGCCCGCCTCTCGAAAACGTATTGCCCGCGCTGCCAGTCACTGGCTTGCCAATGAGGGGCAGTCCATTCCCAAACTTGCGTATATGACTATCCGCTTCGACCTGATGGCCGTTGAAAGCGGTGGCACCGTGCACCACATTCCCGACTTCTATCAGCCTGAACTGTTCTAGCTTTTTGAGTTTTTATACTTGAAGCCATAGACAAATCTTCCAAACAACCTCATATCAGCCTGAACTGGGGCATGTTTTGATGAGGTGACCCGTCAACTCTGCCTTGTTTCACTGTTTCCAAACGTATCTGAGAACCAATTGGTACTTTTCGCAGATACCTTCTATATTTGACCAAAACGCCTTACCGGCCAGTTTTTTGTTCAGGAGCTTTTCATGGGCCTCAAGATTGCCGTCCAAATGGACCACGTCTCAACCATCAACATCGCTGGAGACAGTGCTTTTGCTCTCATGCTGGAAGCACAGGCACGCGGACATGAGCTCTACCACTATACCCCAGACCGTTTGGCCCTGTGGGGAGAAAAAGTCATGTGCCAAGTGGAGCCCATTACCGTTCGCGATGTAGTGGGTGACCACTTCACCTTGGGCGAACCACAGCGCGTGGACCTTGGTACAATGGATGTGGTTCTCATGCGTCAGGACCCTCCCTTTGACCTTGCCTATATTGCAGCCACTCACTTATTGCAGAAAATTCACCCAAAAACACTGGTGGTGAATAACCCAGATGAAGTGCGCAACGCTCCCGAAAAACTGTTTGTGACAGAGTTTGCGGATTTGATGCCGCCAACCCTCATCACCAATAACCGTTCGGAAATTGATCTATTCCGCAAGGAATACGGCGATATCGTTATGAAACCGCTGTTTGGTCATGGCGGTGCCGCTGTTTTCCGTGTCACCAAAGATGATTTGAACTACGGCTCTCTCTACGATTTCTTTGCATCGACCTTCCGCGAACCTTGGGTTATTCAGCAGTTCCTTCCCAATGTTAAGCACGGAGACAAACGTATTTTGTTGGTAGACGGTGAGTTTGCAGGGGCTGTCAACCGCGTTCCTGCGGAAGGGGACCTGCGCTCGAATATGGTACGTGGCGGTTCCCCTAAGGACAGTGATCTTACGGACCGTGAGAGGGAAATCTGCGCACGGCTAGGCCCTTCACTCAAGGAAAAAGGCTTGATCCTCGTGGGTATTGACGTGATTGATGGTTACCTGACCGAAATCAACGTAACGGCTCCCACTGGAATCCGGGCAATTCAAAACCTTGGTGGCCCTAATGTCGCGGCAAAAGTAATGGACGTTTTGGAGGCGAAACGATCGCAAGCATAAGAACCTGATAGACGCCAGAGGCTCTAAGTTCAAACTCATAGGGAAACGCCCCTACGAGTTTCCGTAATTGTGACCCATTAATATCCAGCCTAACCTTAGTCTTGACGGAGGAAAGGTTAGGCTGATGTTTTCACGGGTCGCCACAGTGGCATTTCAAGGCGTCGAAGCTGTTCCTGTTGATGTGCAGGTGCAAATCGGGCCGGGCGCTGTTCAATTCGGCCTCGTAGGGCTAGCCGATAAGGCAGTGACAGAAAGCCGTGAACGGGTTCGCTCTGCCTTATTCTCCTCCGGCCTTGCCCTGCCTGCCAAGCGTGTCACCGTTAATCTTGCCCCGGCAGACCTTCCCAAAGAAGGGTCCCATTATGACCTCCCCATTGTTTTGGGTCTCATGTGTTCCATGGAGCTGATTCCCCAAGATGCTCTTGAGGAGTATATTGCCCTTGGGGAACTCTCTCTTGATGGAAACCTTGCTCCCATAACCGGAATTCTGCCCGCCGCGATTGCCGCCAACGGGCAAGGCAAGGGGATTATTTGCCCGGCCGGCTGCGGATCGGAAGCGGCATGGGCCGATCATACCATGTCTATTCTCGCCCCTCGCAACCTTTTGGAACTGCTCAGTCATTTCAAAGGGTCCGCCCCTTTGGGCGCTCCCAAACCAAAGTTGATCAACCACACAGGCCCGCAGCTGGATCTTAGTGAAATCCGCGGACAGGAGAGCGCTAAACGAGCGCTGGAGGTTGCCGCAGCTGGTGGCCATAACATGCTCATGGTCGGCCCTCCTGGCTCGGGGAAATCCATGCTGGCGAGCCGCCTTCCCTCCATTTTGCCGGAACTGGAACCAAGCGAACTGCTTGAGGTTTCCATGATCTCCTCCATTGCTGGCGAGCTGAAGGAAGGGGCCCTTACCAATCACCGTCCCTTTCGCTGTCCCCACCACTCTGCATCCATGGCCGCACTGGTGGGCGGCGGCTTGAAAGCAAAACCCGGCGAGATTTCCCTCGCTCATAATGGCGTTTTGTTTTTGGATGAACTACCCGAGTTTGCACCGCAGGTGCTTGACGGCCTGCGTCAGCCCATTGAAAGTGGTGAAGCGGTGATTGTGCGGGCCAACCATCGGGTTACCTATCCCAGCCGCGTACAGATTATCGCTGCCATGAACCCGTGCCGTTGTGGCTATGCCGGAGAACCGGGCCACCAGTGCAAACGCGGCGACAAATGCGCCTCAGACTATCAAGCCCGCGTGTCCGGTCCATTTCTGGACAGGATTGATATGCATGTGGATGTTCCAGCAGTCTCTACAATGGACCTAATGCGCCCCTCACAAGCGGAAAGTTCAGAAAAAGTTCTGGAGCGCGTTCAAAAAGCAAGAGAACGCCAGCGGATCAGATACGCCCACGCCGAGGCTACCTGCCGCCTGAACAGTCAAGCCACACCCTTACTAATGGAGAGATTGATTCAACTGGACAAAACGAGTCTCTCCTTGCTGCACGAAGCCGCCCAAAAACTATCTCTGTCCGCTCGCGGATACCACCGCACCCTAAAACTTGCCCTAACCATTGCCGATTTGGCAGGAGAAGACAGTATCTCCCCCAACCATCTGGCAGAAGCTCTGAGCTATAAAGCCCTGACACGGCTTCAACATGCTGCCTGATAAGCGGGAAAGTGCGCTCTATTTAGAGCAGGCTGCGCTCATTCGTATTCACGCTTCACACTCTAACTTTTGTACTTTAAGCGAAGTGAAGCAGACAACAGGTATGCGCTTACATAAAGAAGTTGTCAGCTTTGGAGACCAATAAAAAATGTAAAGACCAGAGGCCCTATTACGTCATTGTTGCCTCTCTAAAGCATCCTAACCTTCTATTTTGCTATCAGTTTGCCAGATGTAATGGTTATCTACCCCTTCACAGGATTGAAACTCAAAGCCGCAAGATTGATAAAACCTATTGGCGGGGCTGTCCTTAAGTGCCTTTAATCGCAACGGAAGCCCAGCCTTTTTCGCCTCTTCTTGTATAGACCGAACGACCATCCTTCCCAGACCTTCGCCTTGATGCTCTACTTTGATGTATAAGTGATCCAGATAGAGGTGGTCAGAATAATCGCGGACAACATAGAAGCCGAGAAGTCTTTTATTTATGAGTATCAACCGAGTGTCAGCGGGATCAAAGCCGGAAAGAAACCTTTCACGAACCCGAACTTCATTGAAGCGCCCAACAGCTTCAAGACTTGGTCTCATCACTTGAGCACGAAGTTCAGCCAATTCACTAGGATCAATGTTATACGCATCTGTTATATCGGCTTGGCTCATCCTTACGTCTCTCCGCTCTAATGAAAATTGCGCAGAGCAATAAGGAACATTGGATTCTTACACAATTGAAAAGTGAAAAGGGGCCTATACGTGCGCTGTCCACACCAAGGCGGCAGCGTCTTAATAGAGACACCTCCCACGATAACCAATTGTATTCCAAGCATTTTACTCGAAACCTGCATCCACTTTTTCAAAATATGCAGTAGTCTCCGAAACCGCATCCCTACAACGTCTTCACCAAATGCGCCCTCTCCCCATCATCGCGCATAAGTTTATAGCCACCTTGCTCCAGAAAGACGCGGGCCGGATGGGTGCTTATGGGGCTGTAGGAGCAGCGAGTGAAACCGGCGCGCAGAACCTGCTCTTCCGCCAGCTTTAGTAGGTGGGCTGCAAGGCCATAACGGCGGTAGTCCTGATGCACATATAGGTGCTGGATAGTGGGGTCATCCTGCACAAGTGTCCAGCTGCAAAAACCCACCACCTCGTTGCCCAGAGTGGACACATGTGTCTGCGCCAGATGGTGTTCCAGCATCCTTTTATGGGTGGCCTTGGCTGCCTTCCAGTGTTCATAGTGCTGGGGTTCCAGCTCCGCCATATACCGCTCTTCCAAAACGAGAAGACTAGGCAAATCAGCTGGAGTGGCTTTGCGGTTGATGGGAACCGGCATGGGCTGCCTCCTTCATCAAAGTGTCTCTTGGACCATTTTTATCAGCATAGACCAAATTCATTGCATCTTTCTTCCCCAAACCTTATCCCCCTCTGCCCCAATGCCTCTATTATTCCTCTCGTGCCCATAAAAACGAGCAGCGGCGGACCGTCCGTCGTGAAGTTATGGGTCGGGATGGGGTGGAGTTCCCCCCAGTTTCCGGACAATCAAGTATACTCACTTAGATTGTTGCGAGGAGACAAGGAATGGGAACCAAACGAGGTAAGTACACGGACGAATATAAGGCTGCCGCTGTCGATCGGCTTTATGAAGCGGGAGCGACCATGGGCAAGGTTGACAAGGAGCTGGGCCTCACACCTTCACAGTTGAAGATCTGGCGTTTGGAGCGGGAAGCGGCGGGATCAGAAGAAGCCAAACGCCGCCAGAAGGCTGATGCTGCCGAGTTGGCCCGGCTGCGCAAGGAAAACAAGCGGCTTCAAGAAGAAAATGAGATCTTGCAGAAAGCTTCAGCTTTTTTCGCCTCAAGGGTGGGGAAACCATGACAAACAAACATCTGTTCATTGCCGCCCATGCAAAAGATTACACGGTTTCTGTCCTTTGCCGTCTTCTTCAAGTCTGCCGCAGCTGGTTTTACGGGTATCTGTCTTCACAACCCGAGCGCCAGGCTCGGGCTCAACGTAAGGAGCAGCGGGAGCAGAAATTGTTGAGTTTGATCCGAGCGATGTTCTTGGAAAGCCGGGGCTGCTACGGTTCAAAGCGGATCCATGCCGAGTTGGTTGCCAAAGGTGAGGTTGTCTCACAAAGACGCATCGCTAAGCTTATGAGTGATAATGATATTTCTCCGTATCGTCGTGGACCTGTCCCGCCGGTAACCACGCTCAGCAATCACAAGAAGTCGCCCTCGCCAAACTTGTTGCAGCGCGAATTTGACCGTTTCACTCCTAACACCGTCTGGCTTGCAGATATTACGTATGTCGCCACTGATGAAGGCTGGCTTTATGTGGCGGCCATCAAGGATATGGCGACCCGGGAGATTGTCGGCTGGGCCATGGACAGGCATATGAAAGCAAGTCTGTGCAGCTCGGCCCTTGAAATGGCGCTGGCAAGGCGTGGCCCTGTTCCAGGCCTCATTCATCACAGCGATAGAGGCAGTCAATATTGCTCAGAAGAATATCGCGCGAAGCTGCGGAACGCCGGCATAAGACAGTCCATGAGCCGAAAGGGCCAGTGCCTCGACAACGCGCCGATGGAAAGTTTCTTTGCCTCCCTGAAAAAGGAGCTGGTCCACCAAACAATATTTGCTACAAGAGAGCAAGCGAAGGCAGCAATTTTCGAATATATTGAGGTGTTCTATAACCGTCGGCGCAGGCATTCGTCTATCGGTTATAAAACGCCATGTGAGGCTTTTAGACAAAGGGCTTGGAAAATGGCGGCATAACAGCTTCAATCAATCTGTCCGAAAACTGGGGTGAACTCCATGTGGCGAACTGTCTTTCAAACACGACAGGAAGCTGGAAAGGCTCTTGGCGTTTACATTGAGGGCTTTTACAATCCAATTCGAAGACATTCGGCGTTAGGATATCAATCGCCAATTGTATTCGAGAGACAGCAAATAGATATTGAGACGAAGGCTCTCCACATTTCTTAAGCCAGTCTAGCCTTCGCCAACCAGCGTAAATTGGCGCCATCATAATCATCGCGTAATGGGATTGCTGCACTCAAAACATCCTCCAAATCTAGTTTCGATATAGATTCAGAAATCAATGCACTTGGGTATCCTACAAGAGTCGAACTTCAGGGGGATTGGTATTAGAGTTCCGTTCCGGGCAACAGCAAGAAATGCATGAGTATCATCCCACACCAATCTCTGTGAAGTAAGTTTTTCAGAAATGAAAATCTGTTTATGAAAATTTTCTATATTTTTCATATTAGGTATGTGCCACATTTTCTTTCTGTTGCACAAGGGAGAAACATATTGAAAAAAGAAAGCTTGGTAATGGGTTTGAAGTATCCGCACTTGGCTTGGGTTGCATGGGGATGAGTGAATCTCAAATATCCTCTATGAGGCTAGATGCTCCGTTATGGTATCAGGGCTAAGGGAGGAGTATGATGAAAGCCTCCTCACAAACCGCCGTCTCGTTGACTTTATTGGCAACTTTTTTTTGGGGCTCTAATTTTCAAGCCACAAAAATTGCTATCGCAAGTATTCCACCTTGGACAGCATCTGTTGAGCGTTTTTCCATCGCTGTTATCGCAATTATGGTTGTCATGATGGTTAAGGGTGCCTTCAGACGGGAAATACTCATAAAAAACCTTCTCCCTTTCGCTATTTTAGGAGTTATTGGCGTAGCCGGATTTAATGGTTCTCTTTTTTTGGGACTACAAACATCCAACCCAATTACGGCTGCCTTAATCATGGCAACAACACCAATTTCAGCGAATATTGTAGAAGCATTGATTAGCAAAAAGCTGCCTGAAATCATACGTGTTATTGGTATGGTGATTAGTTTAATTGGTGTAGCGCTAGTTGTCACAAATGGAGAGATACTTTCCGGAAATATATTCTTTGCTACTGGCGATATCATGATCTTTTTAGGGAGTATTGCATGGGCAGTTTACACTGTTGGTACTCGTGTGTTTGTTTCTGATTCAACACCATTAGAAACAACAACATGGACTATGCTTTTTGGTACTGTCGGCTTATCTATAATGGCATTCTCATTAGAATTTCCAATTATTGATCTACAGTCCGGTAATGCAATAAGCCATATTTCTTGTCTGTACATGGGGATAGCTGGTTCTGTTTTGGCTTATCTTTTTTGGAATGTGGGGGTCGCGACAAGAGGACCAGGGAAGACTTCCATTTTCTTTAATTTTGTACCGGTTTTTGCTTTAGGTGTTTCTGCTATATTCGGTAAAATGCCCTCTATAATCCAGTTACTTGGTGTACTTGTAACCACTTGCGGTGTACTTGTAGCACAAGGCCAAGTTTCTGCTTGGATTGCCGAGTTCCGTCGGTTAAGACAGGTTAGCTAGAACTTTGATATAGGGTTGTGTGGCTGAATGGATCGCAAATTGCCATGGGGCTTACAACTAATCGTATAGTAAGCATCAATCGATTCATTATATGTAAAAATTTTCATTTGATCTGACAGGTTACGGCTTTTGTTGTGCCTGTCAGATTAATTTTGAAGTTCTACACATTATATAACTGGCTTATTTTGATTCCATTTTTCTTGATTATCTATAGCAATTCTTGCTTTCTTTATCATCTGCAGTATCTTATCCGGAAACTGTTTACATTTTTGACGACTGCGTCGCCATTCGCAAAATGAGGTACAAAGTTATCAAAAGATCCTACCTCAGCAATGTCTTCAACGCTAACCGGAACAAAGGCTGCAGGTTTAGGGGCATCAACGGGCTTTGTCAGGTTATTTAAAGTTAAAAGTCAGATGGCTATCTAGCCAGATCGTCGGTGAATCTTGTTCTTATTTTAAGAAATAATAGCGACCTTGCCAATGGCAAGATGAACACACCGCCTGAATAGAGAGGCGGTGCGCCTAATTGTTAAGCCTGAAGCAGCTTAACAGCCTCGTCAGTTGTCCAGACTGCATTAGCGATGAAGCGGAAGTTGGTCAGTGCGGCCAGATAGCCATCGCCATCCGGAATGACGGCTGCAGCCGTACCATCACTCACCACAGCAACCTCAAAACCCTGCTCAATCAACTCGCGCATGTGGCTTTCGGTGCAAAGGTTCGCAGACATGCCCGCCAGAATAACCTGATCCACGCCTTGCTTGCGCAGTTGAAGGGAAAGGTCGTTGGTGTCGTTGCCATACACTTTATGCGGAGAAGTGACGATGGTTTTGCCATCGTTGATGTAAGGCTTGTAAACGTCCAACCAGTCTGCACCGGAACCTTCAAAGTCATCCACGTTGAGCGCGCCTTTGCGATTGAACATGCCGATGTTGTGCATCAGTTTTTCCAGTGCACCTTCAAACTTCCAGCCGTGATCAGTTGGGTAGTAATAGTGAGGAGAAACAGCCACAGTGATGTCCGCTGCTTTTGCAGCTTTGAACAGACGCTCGATGTTGTTTACGGTGTTGTTGCGGGTCACGCTCGCGCCCACAACGCCCCAGGTCACGCCATCAGGAGACAGGAAGTCGTTCTGTGGATCTGTCACAACAAGTGCAGCGCGGCTCAGGTCCAGTTTCATGTCGCTTGGAGGCAGAACGGACTTCGCCGGTGGAGCATATGGATCTTTCACTTTATCTTGCGCTTTTGCGTGGGCAGCACCCGCAATTGCAGCGCCACCAACAGCTGCAGCAGCAGTCAGGCCACCGCGCAGAGCATCACGGCGGCTGAGTGTTTTCTTGTGATCATTGTCGTTACACATCGTCTGTACCTTCACATGTTTAATGATGAGAAGATGGGAAAAGCTATGTGCCTTATGGTCCGAAATTGGTACCTTTTAGTCCTAATATGTATCATTACATCGCGATGGTCGTTATAGATGAATGTATGGATATGCATTTTATTCTCGATGAAATGGAAATACAGGCCCACCCGTTTGCCTTGTGTGAGCTGAACGGTGCCTGTGACCTTGATCTGAACAAAGACCCTTTGGCGACCCTGCACTATGTGCTGGCCGGGGAAGGGGAACTGGTGTTCCCGGGACGACCCGCTATCCCCGTGCGCAAAGGCTCGCTGATCCTTGTGCCTGCTCTCAAAAAGCACGTGCTGCGCAGTTTTGGACAAGTTCAGGATCCGATCCCCAGTTGCAATCCGGACAAGCTGAAAATGGCGCACTTGATCTATAACAGTGATCAACAGGACGAGGGCCAGCTCATTGTCATCTGCTCCCGGATATCGCTTAGTCTCCGGCAAATGGAAAACTTGATTGATCTGGTGCAGGAGCCGATTGTCGAGTATCAGGCAGGCGAAGATGCCTGTGAAGCGCCGATCCGCAGATTGCTTCTGGAACTTGCCAATCCAGCACCAGGCAGCCTTGCCATGGTGCGCGCGCTCCTGATGCAATGCATGATCGAACTGATGCGCCGCCGCTTCAACAATCAATTTGGCGGGCTGGAATGGATGGCAGCCCTACGTTACCCGCGCATGTGGCCGGTACTTCGGCATATCCTCGATACACCGGGCGAGCCACATTCCGTCGAGAGCCTCGCTACCCTTGCGGGTATGAGCCGCAGCGGCTTTGCCAAACGCTTTCAGGAAGCTTATGGTAGCGGTCCAATGGAGCTTCTGCGGCATGTGCGTATGCGCCGTGCCGCTACTATATTGCTGGAAACTGACCACCCCATCGAACGCGTCTCCTACCTCATAGGTTTCCGCAGCCGTAGCGCCTTCTCTCGCGCCTTCGAGTCCGCAATCGGTGTGTCACCACAGAAGTTCCGCATGCAGAGGAAGGGAGGATACACTTTAGCGCCAGAAGCATAGCCAACTGCAACTGCCGTCCTGCCTTTAAAATCTTAGAGTCTGTTCAAAAATAAGCTCTTGAATAAACGACGGTATTCGAGTTTTTCATATTCTGCGAAAAACTTGAGGCCACAAATGGTATGGACGCCGTTCACCCGGAAACTTCATTGTCGCAAAGGGCTGCGATATGCAAGTGACTTGACAGATAAAGAGTGGTTTTTGGTTGCGCCTCATATGCCCAAACAGCCGAAACGCGATCGGCGACGCAGCACCGACCTACGGGCGGTCACTAATGCCCTGTTCTACCTTTTACAAACGGGCTGCCAATGGGCCTTCTTGTCGAAGGACTTTCCCCCAAGCAGTACAGTGCATTACTATTTTAAGCGGTTTAGGCAAGATGGGACTTTGGAGCGGGTACATGAAGCACTTTACCAATAAACCCGTCTGCTAGAAGGGCGTGAAGAAAGCCCGACCTTCGCAATTATTGACAGTCAGTCTGAAAAAACCGGTCCAGATACCCGTGGCGATGTTGGTTCTGATGCCGGGAAGAAGGTAAAAGGGAAAAAACGTCATATCCTCGTTGATATTCTTGGGCTTGTATTGAGTGGCAAGGTACATTCGGCAGGCATTCACGACCGGGATGGCCTCGCGCTTGTCTGCAAAAGGGTTGTATCCCGCTTTCCTTTTCTTGAGGTGATTTGTGCCGACGGTGGATACCAAGGGCAGATCGCAGCAAAGGCGAGCCCGAGACCCCTTCAGATCGTTAAGTGAACTCAGAAAGGGTTTCAGATCCTCCCAAAACGCTGGATTGTTGAGCGTACCTTTGCATGGTTAGGCATAAACCGCAGGCTATCAAAGGACATTGAGCGATATGCCAGAACCACGGAATATCTAATGAACGTTGCCATGATCAAGCTGATGGTCAGAAGAATTGCTCGATATTGCTATTCTTGAACAGACACTTATAATTAACCCAATAAAGACCAACTTAGACTTAATAATTTTATTGATTATACGTTTCATTTAATAGTTCATTTTCATTTCCAGATTGATCAATAAGGCATTTCACTCATTCATCAGAAAAGTGGTACCCAGTTACTTTGCCCCCATGTGGCGATCAAGGCTACAAACGCCCGTTGCCGCAGTGCTGTGTGCACTGCGGCGCACGATTTTATCCTTAACCCGCGTCGCTCACGGCCTTGGTCATCTGGTTGAGGTCACCTCCGGACATGCCCAGCTCACTAAGCAGGCTGTCCACCAAGGGAGCCTGAGTGCGATACTTGAGAGCGGAGTTGACCAGTTGGTCCGGCAGCGCCGCGGTACCATTGCCTTCACCCGCGGCAGCACTCGGGCCGGTGCTGGCTCCGTGCAGACCGTCAACCTGGAGGATCTTAATGCCCTCGATCTGCTCCATTGGTTTCACCGATTGTTCGATGATGCGCGGCAATGCCTCGATCAAGGCCAGCTTGACCTGCATGGTGATCTGGTCTGCCGCCAGCAGGTTGGCCGCCTCGTTGAGGTTGCGCTTGCCTTCCGCCTCGACGCTCAGGCGCAGCTTGTCGGCTTCGGCGCGGTTACGAATAGCATCCGCCTCAGCTTGCGAGGCCAGACGCATCTGATCGGCTTCACCGGTGGCGCTGATGCGCATGGCATCGGCACGGTCTTCGGCCGCTTTCTTGTCTGCATCCGCGCCAACAGTCACCGCAATGGCTTCCCGTTCAGCTTCTCGCGCAGCTTCCACCAATTCCACTTGTTTCTGGCGCTCGGCTTTTTCGATTTCCTGCGCCGTCAGCACCTGCTCTTCGGCGCGTACCGCTAGCGCGCGGGCCTCGTTGGCAGCAGCATCGGCTTGAGACAGGTCCTTAGACTTTTCAGCCACCGCAATGGAGCGGGCCTGCTGTTCCAGTTCAATGAACTTGCTTTTCTCAATTTGAGCGGTCTCAATGGTACGCGCCTTCTCGATCTCCTGTTCCTCTAGGTCCTTTTGTGAGGCGATATTGGAGCGTTGGATTTCCAGATGCGCGGTAATTTCTGCCTGCTCGGCCTGCTGACGCCTTTCGGCCTGCTGGGTGGCGATCAAGGCCTGTTGTTCGGCCTTGCGAATTTCCAGGTTCCGCTGCTGTTCCAGCCGCGCATATTCTTCTTCGCGGCTGATTTCCAGCTTTTGCTGTTCCGCTTCCAGGTTTTTGCGTTTGACCAGAACTTCCGTGTCCTGCTCAATCTCGTTGCGTTTCTTGCGCCGTTCCTCAATTTCCTGAGTAAGGCGGGTCAGACCCTCCGCATCAAAGGCGTTGTTGGGATTAAAGTACTCCATTTTGGTCTGATCCATGCCGGTGAGCGACACCGATTCCAGTTCCAGACCGTTCTTCAAGAGATCTTCGGAAACTGCCGCCTGCACCTTCTGCACGAACGACACCCGCTGCTCATGCAGTTCCTCCATCGCCATTTCCGCTGCGACCGCTCGCAACGCATCAACAAACTTGCCTTCAATCAAGTGCTTGAGGTCCTCCGGGTGCATCGTTTTGGAGCCCAAGGTCTGGGCTGCATTGGCGATCGAGTCCTCGGTGGGCTGCACCCGCAGGTAAAATTCCGCCACCACATCGACACGCATGCGGTCGCGGGTGATCAGCGCGGCGTCATCGGCCCGCTTCACCTCAAGGCGAAGGGTGTTCATATTGACTGGGATCGTCTCATGCAGGACTGGCATAATCAGCGCGCCGCCATTCATGATAATTTTTTGGCCACCAAAGCCGGTCCGCACAAAGGCGATTTCCTTGGTGGAGCGCCGGTACAGGCGCGCGAAGACGATGGCAATGGTTAGCAGAGCCACAATAATAATGGCGGCGATGAAACCAATGCTCATCAGCGCAGAGCCGGTCTCAAGCGCACCTTGAGATGGACTGGAATAATCGTTCATAAAGTTCTAATGCCCCTTTTTAAGGATTTTTAAGTCTGTCACTTAAGTTTTGATGTGGATTGGAAATGGCTAAGTATTTACCCGCCTGCATGCCCACAATCAGCACCTCATCGCCGGTGTTGAGAACAACCCCGTCCCGGTCGGACAGGATCTGAATATAGTGCCGAGTGCCATACTGGTCGGTAATTCTGCCTTCTGCCTGCATGTCACCGCGGGCCTCACCCAGAGTGATGCGTGCAATCCGGCCCACCAGCGCCTCGCGGGAAATAGACTGGGTTTCGGCTTTTGGCATTTTGCGGCCGATCAGATTGCCGAGCCGACCGGTGAGGGTGAGCGCAATCACCAGAACCAGCACGGCCGCGCCGGAAAATGGCAGCATGAAGCCCAGATATTGCCACAGCAGCACTTGCAGCACGATGCCGCTCAACCCGAAGATTGTGAGAAAAATCACCAGTAGTACCACAAATGGAACCTTGCCCACCGCCAGCCAGGCGAGCACACCCGCTAATGGGCCAGCCCCCGCGACCTCTGCGACATCCGCACCAGCCGTGACATCCGCATCAGGGAGATCTGCCTCAAAGTCCGGCAGTGCTTCATCAATCAGTCCCGATAGCGAGAGACCGAACAACAGCCCCAGAATTTCCAGAAGGGCAAGGCCAAGCATAATGGCAATGGCGATGCTGAAGCCGACAACAGGCTCACTTGCAATGAGGTTCAAGAACCACCTCCTGTGGGAAGCGCGGCGTTCAGGGCGGCGAGGCGCTCTTCGATGCGATGAGCGCGGTTAAGTTCATCCAGTTCGCTCAACTTTCCTGCCTTCGCGGCTGTTGCCGCTGTTGCAGGGGACGCCACTCCCGTAGAAGCCAACAACGCTCGGTCAAAGGCGGTATTGGCCGCCGCAACCTTAGTGTCCACACCTTGAGCTCCGGCTGCTTCTGCAGGTCCCAGCGTGCCATGTTGCTGCGCACTCTGGATTTGCTTGAAGTGTTGCAATTGCTCATTCATCTCCCGTTTTCTCGCCTGCAGCGCCTTGACGGAATTGCCCAGCTCTTGTTCTTCATCGCCCGCATCCTGAATTGTTTTTTCAAGCACCGGGATTTGTGCCTCGATATCCATCTGGCTGGCGACCCCGGCATGGGCCAGCTCCCGTTCGCCTTTGCCCAAGGCGACGTTCACCTGCTCCAGAAGCTCTTCATGTCGGGTATTGAACTCACTCAGGCGCTGGCTGGCCACATGTTTGCGCACGGCGACCTTGCCCAAGGCGGTGCGGGCATCTTGAATGGCTCCCTCAATCTCTCGAATGGCTTCCGACATCACCACGTCGGGCGCGCGGTTCTCTACGGCATCGACAATGGAATTAGCGGTTCCAGAGACCAGACGGCTCACGCGACGAAACAATGTTTCTGACATCGGAAAATCCTTTCTTGAATTGTTACAGGGCAGAACTGGTATTATTAGAAAAAAACCGTTGCTGATACTCTTTTACCAAATCCGGGTTGAGCTGATTGGCATGCGGGCTGGTCAAGCACCGCCGGCACTGTTCGGCCAGCTCATAAACTTCATGCAGCACCGCGGCCTCCAGATCTTTGACAGATGTATCGGCGGCTTTACCGGTGAGTGTCCCCACCAGCAACGGCAGCCGGTCAACAAGAGAAGAGAGAAAATCAGAGCGTTCGTCAGATGCATCCAGACGCGCTCTCACATCTTCCAGCACTTTGCGCAGCTGCTGTGTAGGTGGCAACTGGTCGAGTTGCCCCGGAGAGTTATGAATTAGCCCCCGCAGTTTCTCACTTGGGGTCGTGGCGCCTGGCACCTGCATGCGGGCGAGGATTTCGCTTTCTTGTTCTGACAGGCGGAAGCTCATTGAAATGGTGCGATGGGGCACGAGAATCACCTTTGCATTACATTCGTATTACAAAGGTAGTATATTGTCTACAAATTGCAAGGCCTTGCCGTACAAACGTGCTGCATAATGCCATTTTCTGTAGTCGATCTGCTGCACTGTGCTCAAAACGGCGTATACAATAAATAATAATTTCATTTATTGAGTTTTTAAATGATAAAGCGTTCCCTCGATCTGGATGCCGTCCGAACTTTTGTCCTAATTGCCGAGCTAGGCAGCTTTACACACGCAGCCGAAGCCACACAGTCGGCACAGTCCACGGTCAGTTTGAAGCTTAAGCGGCTCGAAAAACGGCTTGGTTGCAAACTCTTCGTACGTACTCCAAGGTACGTTGAGCTTTCGGCGCAGGGTACGACCTTTCTCGAACATGCCCGCGAATTCTTGAATAAGCATGATCGTGCCCTTGCCGCTCTCATAGGATCCCGGCAGCGGCTGAGCATCGGTATCAGCGATCATGTTGCAGGGCCGGAACTCCCAGTATTGATAGCACGCATGAACGCTCATGACCCGTTGGCTTTCGGCTTAAGCTGGCTGTCATTTTCGGCTTCCGCCTGTTCGACAGCGATTGTGGTTTCCAGTTCTTCCAGTTGCAACTGGACCTGGTCCGGATGGATCTTTTCCGATCTTGACCCAAACAAGGCGCGTTTGTAATCTGCCAGCAGTTTTTCCAGCTGTTCGATACGCGCATCCTGCGCCGTTACCCGCTGTTCAGCGGCGGCAAGCTTGACTTTTAACATGTCAATGTCATTGGGACAGGAAACTGGATTTTGCATGGCAAAACTATAGCAGAGACAGCCAGTTACCCCTAGGTTATTCATGAAATATTCCTGACTATTCAACACCTTGCGGCGCTTTTACTTCCAATGCTCTCACCTTGCGCTGGTCAAGGCCGCAAAACAGGGCTTCGAACTGGGCGTTAGACAGGTTCACCACCCATTACGGATTTGCGGCCAACAGAAGGTACTTTCCTCCAAACGTTTGTAGATCAGAACCAGTCCGGTGCCATCCCAGTAAACACATTTGAGATGGTCGCCGCGCATGGAGCGAAAGATGAAAACGGTGCCGGTAAACGGATCCTGTTTCAACTCGTTCTGCACTAAAGCGGCCAGACCATTATGTCTTTTGCGAAAATCAACCGGCTTGGTGGCAACCAGAAACCGCAAGTGCTGGGAAGGCAGCAACATCACCCCGCCTCCAACGCCAGAACAAGCTCGGCCAAGCGGCGTGTTGGGATGTTGGATGGTAAATCCAGCTTAATCCGTCCAACCTTCAACCGTATGGCTCCAAGGGACGCTTTATCACAGGGGGAGTGAATGGGATCTGCAGAATACTCAGGCGGAATGCTTTCCAACTCCTGCTCTTGCGCAACCTCTTCTTGAAGTACCAAGGCGGCAAAGTTGGGCAGCGCCGCATTTTGATCTATGTGATCTTCAACTTCGACGTGATCTGGTTCATTGACCTGTCGGCGCCAGTGGTAGATTTGCGAGCGGGAAACGCCATGTTGATGCGCCGCCCGGGTAACTCTGAGTGTGTAACTATCGTCAACCACCTGAAGCCGGTTCACAGTCAGGGGTTTAACGTTTTTAGACAGTACTTTCTTTGTCATAAGGCCTCCGTCAAGAATTGGGAGGACTATGTGAGGAGCGCGGCGTTAGGAAAAGGTGGGGTTAAAACAGCGGATACGAAGCTGCGCGCCGCACGCAAACAAGATAACATCTACATTCGCTCTCAAATTGAGGCCGGAGAACACAAGCGCCAGCAAGAATTCGCACGCGAACTAAACTACCGTCAATCTCTGTCCGCCAGCCGCGCTGAACAGAATGCAAAATGGATTGGAGATTTTGAAAACAGGCTTGGGTGTCCGTTCAACAGTTGAGAAGCTCCAGAAGCCATTGCGGAACGGATGAAAGTGGCCAAGAGCCTCGATTCCGGGGCGCTTACCAAACTTGTTGCTGCCTGTGAAACGATCGCCTGCCAAATCCGGGATCTGGAAAAGCCAAGGGCGTGGGTTCGGCTTCCAATTTGTCGGAGAAGAGCTGACCAAGCAGGCCGGTGCCGATGGGCGCCCATTTTCGTGAACATAGAACGTAGGCTGTGCGAGGATCGTTTAAGCACAAAGAAGTCGTTGGAAACTGGTTCAAAATCCGCCTATCGCGCTGGCTCAGTGCCCTCCTTCGCCCGGCGCCCGCCAGTCTGTCAAGCTGGAGCGGTCCGGCCCAGAAAACCGGATGGCCTTCTGCAGCGCCTGCCAAAGCGATCGGGCTCATCGCCCTTACGCACTTTGTGTTTTTGACTTAAGCGCAGCCTATATTATTTGAACTCGCAAGGTCCGATATCCCATACATCTAAGTCAGATCTTGCAATCCGCGGCGTGTTCTTAGATGGCAATGCCAGTCGGCGTCATAGGTAATGAAATTGGCATATATCCATGCCACCCGCGTTTCTTTTTCTCCAACCTGAGCCAGTTGGTTTTCCGCTTCTCCCAAAACGCCCGAGCTTCGTCAATAGACGGCACCTTGTATTCTATGGTGCCAGCTACGGTGGCAGGTGTAACTGTACCCGCGCCAAGTAAACCAACACAAACGAAAGCCCCGAGTGTGATGGTGTCCAGTTGCTTTTTCATAAATATTCCCTTCAATGAAATACCGCAGCATAGAAACAGGCAGGCTGGTTGCCACTGATAAAAAAGTGGGGGGGCACATCGCAAGAGTTGAGTTTGGCGAGGGGTGTTTTATTTTTATTGCCGCAATAAGTGCCGGTATCAACCAAGTGCCCTGCCTTATTATCCCCCCAATTAATCATTGATCTATATTGATTGAGCATTTTGATTCCTACAATTTAGAGAGGTAATTCCTTGCGAACTAACAATAAATCCGGGCACTGGGGAGCCTGCGCCACAATGGGTATTGCACTGGCGTGTCTAACTTCGCCTTTAGGAGAAGCTGCTGCCAGTTCCACGCAAACCTCTGAAATAAAGATCAAGGTTACTCCCCCAAATCTATCAGAGGACCAATTTTCCGCACAGGTTCTGGGGTTTGGTCTACCTCTGGTACGAGGAATGGTGCAAGAGGATGCGCTGGATAAGTTTAGACTGTCCTGCTCTGCCGCTGCCAATTTGGAGGGGGGCACCGTTAATGTCGAGCCCGTTGATTTGGCGGTAATGCAGAAAGCTGTCTGGGCCAATCCCGAGGAGCAAAACGGCACATCCAATTTGGATGTGCGATGGGCATGGGTGGAATACCGGTGGTCTCCTGATAAGCCGGAGTGCACCCTACGTCTCAATGGGGATGGGGAAAGTCACACTGCCAGTCCAAACATGCCAGTTACCACAGACAGTGAGGGCGTAATCACGGTTTCAAATGGAGTCTATGCCGTTCAACTCTCTCCCGATTCCCTCTTTCCCTCACAGATCAGTCGGGACAGTTCAGAACTCCTAACCACTAATGCAAGCTCGAATTTCTATCTCAAGGATAAACTCATTTGCGATGAGATCGGCGGTAGTGACTGTCGTTTTCATCCCACGAATGCAGTTAACTGGACAGTAGAGCGTAACAGCCAGTTCAGAACTGTTATCAAGGGAGAGGGGTATTACCCTGTACAGGGTAATGAGGATGCTGAAGTTGCAAAAGCGGTAGTACGCTATACTTTTCTGAAAGATACACCGTACCTTGATATTGAACACCAGCTGATCGGCACCCGTGAAAAGGTTCAATTTACGGAACTAGGGCTTGAGATGAGACCTATAGATGGCGTGGACGTATGGGCTATTACTGAAGAACAGGCGGCAAAAAGCTTGGAGGGGAGTAGCTCTACCCCCGGCAGCTTTAACGAAGACCAAAGTCAGTACTCTTTGAAGTTCTGGGAACCAACCGAGCAACTTGCCTATATTGATTATAGCCCGATAACGATTTTTAACAGCTTTAGCGATACTTACAAGAATTCTGTTGCCAGCCAGACCGGCACTGACGTCAATTCCGTGGCAGCTGATTTGGATGTTTTGAGCAACGCATGGGGTGTGGGGCGCACGCATAAAGTTCGCTTGGTCCTTTCAAAAGATAATCCGATTGAAAACATGCATGTATTGGCCCAAACTCTGGTGGAGCCTTATTTGGCCAGAGTGGATGAAACCTACATTACTAATTTGGATAATGCGGTTTTTCCAGTCATGTCTTATAAGGGGGAGGGCGGCAACAATACTCTCGACGAGGGATGGGATTATGATGATCATCCTCCTACTTATGCAGAGCTGGAGAACCTCCACTCAATGTGGTTCGATGATTATCTGGAGCGTGGCAGTTGGAGCCCGCTCGAAGGATGGTACAATTATGGCCGTGCCCCCTTCTTTCGCTACATGAAGGAGAACGTAGACAATCAGGTCAACGTCTATCCCCAGTGGTACCGCCAAAGTATTTCCCAGTATAATATCGTACACAACAGCATTTACAGTTGGGCCCGTTCTGGAGACCGCAAGTACATTGATTTTGCACGCAAAGCCAACCGATTTTCCCGTGACTTCAGCTTTGCCCATGATGGTGGCAATTCTTGGAAATGTGTACTTGGTGAAAACGAAGTAGAGTTTTCTGGGGCAACCTGTGCGAGGAAGTACCCCGGTCAGTATGTGAGTGGCTATGATTCCAAATTCCCCTTTTACTGGATTAAGGCAGGCGTGTTTACGCCTCAACAGGTGAATGATGGAGAAGATGTTACAGCGTTGTCGTTGGATTATTTCCTGTTTGATGACCTTGCCAGTCTTGATGTGATCAAGGCCTATAAAAATGCGGTGGTGGCGGGGTTTTATGCCTATGATGAGGAAGAGGATCGGTTAGAAAAATTAGAAACAATTAAAACAAAAATATTTGGAACCACGCCTTTTCCTTCTATGGCAGCCATGTTGGCCATCTATAAAGTAACGGAGGATGAAACCATTGGAAAATGGCTCGCCGATATTTTGCCGTTATTCTTTGATCAAGACGGTGAACTGGCGTTAGACAATGATTATTGGACTATAAACGCTACCAATACTTATCTGAGTGCAACATATAAGCTGGACCGCAAGCTATCGGCTTTTCTAAATATCTATAATTATTTGAAGGCGGATAGATATCCGGATCTGGACCTTGAGTTTGTTCTGGAGGAGATGACGCAAATTCATTCATTCTTGGTAGAAAGGAAAGCGTATGATGCAGGTGCCGCTCCGTCTCAAAGCATGGCGCCGCTCTTTTATCGGGAGGCCTATAAAAAGACTTGCGATAGTGAGACCTTTGAAAACCTCCAATGGAACTTAGAAACGGCGGTGATGCTCCATAGGAATGCTCTCAAATACCGCGAAGATAACAATCACACGTTCAAAGGGACACTTCCAGATATACCTGAGGATCATAACACTGCAAATTTTATCGAATTTACCTCTCCGTACTTTGAGCAGAACTTTGACCATGTGCATGTGGATGGCAAATTAAACCACCTCCAATACCACATAGAGCCCTCACGAAACACCTACATGCTGTACGCCCTACCAATTGGAATGAAGGCTCTTTTGCAAGGTTCGGAGGCCTGCTACACAGGCGTCAAGACTGACGAGTCATCTTGATGAGGCGTCCAATGAGTAGAACCAAATCCGGATAAAGTCCCATTGTAAGCGGTGTTTTGCTAATACAGGAATATTCTTCAAAGTGTTATGACTCCGCTTACCTACTACCTGCAGAACCCATTGGATATGCTGGCCGTTTGGCACGGGGGCATGTCGTTCCACGGCGGCTTATTAGGCCTGTCCCTCGCCATCATCTTGTATGGCCGTTCACGCAAGCTCTCCACACTGGGCTTTTTCGACTTCATTGCCTGCGCCGCGCCGATCGGCTTGTTCTTCGGCAGGCTTGCCAACTTCATCAACAACGAGTTGTGGGGTCGGGTCACCGATGTGCCGTGGGCCTTTGTATTGCCAACCGGCCGCCCGTTGCCGTGCCACCCCAGCCAGCTTTATGAAGCCGCCCTTGAAGGGGGCCTGCTGTTTTTCGGAATGCGGGTGCTTGTCTACAAATAGAAGTTCTTGCAAAAACCGGGGGCTGCCACATGAGCCTTTGCCGCTTCTCCCGGCGTTGAGCAGGACCGACCGCATATGCCGTGCCAGCATTGGTGACTGTCACCTATAAAACGTCTGGCAGGGAGAGTGGGAGAACAGTTGCTCTGGGGTTATTGTAAGGAAGTGTTTTTCTCTGCGCGTTCGATTTCTTTCGATATTCTTTATGCTGCTGCGGCAATATCAGAGAGTTTACAGCTCCATTCCGAAAGCACATCTCCTTCTTCGTCGACTTACTTTTGCTCTTCAATATGATTGTTGATTTGGGTTGGATTAAACGTATGCGATGGGATGGACACCCCCTTTCAAGCTTTACTGTGCCAAAGTGGTGTCAGACCACTTGTATAGGAGGCGTCCATGAAAGAACTTTACATAGTAGGACTTGATCTGGCTAAGAATGTTTTTCAGGCACATGGTGCCGACAAGAGTGGAAAACCGATTTTCAGCAAAAAACTCTCCAGAGCAAAACTGTTGCCATTTTTAGAAAGCTTGCCCCCGACTGTTGTGGCTATGGAAGCTTGTGCGACCGCTCATTACTGGGCGCGGGAAATTAACCGCCTCGGCCATGAGGCAAAACTGGTTCCTCCCGTCTATGTGAAACCGTTTGTCAAACGGCAGAAAAATGATGCAGTAGATGCTGAGGCCATTGCGGAGGCAGCCTCCCGCGCAACCATGCGCTTTGTTGCCGTCAAAAGCAGTGAACAGCAGGGAGGCTGTATGGCTTTCAAAACCCGGGATCTGTTTGTGCGCCAGCGAACGCAAACGATTAATGCCTTGCGGGCGCATCTGGCAGAGCATGGTCTGCTTGCAGCAAAAGGGATTGTTCATCTCAAGGCATTGCGAGAACTGCTCCAAACAAAGGGGCAGGACCTGCCAGAAACGGTTGTGAGCTATAGTCATATGCTTCTCGATCAGATTGTGAGCCTGCAGGAGAAAATTGATGAGCTCCTGAAGGCTATCAACCGAACAACCGAAAAGGAGGAAGTTGCGACACGTTTGATGGCAGTTCCTGGTATCGGCCCGATCACCGCATCTGCCATTCTGGCGTTTGCGCCGCCACCTGAGATCTTCACAAAGGGAAGAGATTTTTCTGCCTGGCTCGGTCTAACTCCCAAACAGTTTTCCAGTGGAGGTAAGGAGCGGTTGGGACGCACCTCCAAGATGGGACAAAGAGATATTCGGCGCCTTCTGATTACCGGGGCAATGGCAGTGGTCCGGTGGGCCAAGCTGCGCGGTGCCCGTGAGGGGGCATGGTTGCAACGGATGTTGGACCGTAAACCTTCTATGCTGGTGGCTGTCGCCCTTGCCAACAAGATGGCCCGTATTGTCTGGGCTTTATTGCAAACAAAAGAATCTTATCGGGAGACTGCTATCGGCTGAAGATGGCAATGCTCCCTGATAAGCTATGTGAGCAGGACCGAAGAAGCTAAGGAAAATGGTCATTGAGACAGAACCGGAAAACCACTGCCGGACGGAGCACATTTAAAGTGCGCGTAAGCGAATTGGACCGGTTCGACGGATCTCCATAGGGGCCCGCGACGGAGTAAGGTCGCAAATAGAGGCCGAATATACGTCAGTGCCTGACCTCACTTTCCAAAATTTCATAAATCACTGCTTGCATATCGGGGGTGTCCATATACGTCCGGCGGATACAAGGAGCCCCTCCAGAGTCGCGAGCAGCTGCGGGAAACCGTATTTTTCGACTGCTGTTGGTTACCCCAGTATTTCGCATAAAATAATCCCGGGCAAGGTGGAATGCCAAAGCCGAAGAAACATTTTATTAGTCACTGCGCAGGCTCTGGCCTGCCCGCCTTGCCACTCTCGTTGAGAACGGGATCAGATCCGACACTGCATGAAATTCATGCGGTGCTGGAGTACGTTAAATCTGGGGTTTCAGGCCTTAGGCCTGCAGCGAGACCTTACCGCTGTGCAGATCATAAAGGCCACCGTGAATCGCCAACGTTTCCTCTTTCAAATTCCGGCTAATAATCTTGGAGGATGCGGGCAACTGTTCAATTGAAAGAAGAATATTAGCGGAAATGGTATTGTTTAGAAGGTTACCTTCATGCTTCAGGACTTTTTGATAGGCAGGTTCGATATAACGAACCAAAGAGCCCATATGACCGGGAAGTTCCCTCTCCCCTTTCACCGCTTCGATGACCGTTTCAATAGACCCGCAACGGGTGTGACCCAAAACAAAAATCAATGAAACACCAAGAATGTCAACGGCATATTCAAGGCTGGCCAGCCCTTCAGGTGTCACGATATTGCCAGCAACGCCAACCACAAACAGCTCTCCAAGCCCGGTGTCAAAAATGACTTCTGGGGAGACCCGCGCATCGGAACATATGAGAACTGCAGCAAAGGGCTCTTGATTAAAGGGAAGAGCTTTTGTTTGTGCCAGAAAATCTCTTGGTTTGGAAAGCCCGCCAACAAAACGCTGATTTCCCGTCATCAGCTGTAAGATCGCATCTTTGGGTTTGATAATCTGCGCTTCTGAAGGCTGGGTGCCCCTTCTATTCGCGGGACTACTATTTCCCCCGCTAGTTTGGGCTAAAACGGAGGGAGTACCCATCATCACCCCACCGAAGCCAGTATATTTCAAAAAAGATCGTCGACATAAACAAACAGGAGGCTTTCCAACATTCATGTCACGGCTCTCACTCATCCTGCCAAACGCCCTATTCTGACGACCAAGAATTGGTAGGTTCAACGATACCACAGAACCCTTCAAAATCGGTTAGGAAGGGTGCTCGATAACATGGGCTTTTATTCAGTTTTCAATGACCATCCAAAATTGAAAATCCTCATTCCACCAACCTTTGTGGGGCAAGGATATCCGCTTTCCCTGAATGTTTGTGGGATCTTTTCCAAGCTTCCGTTTGTATAGCTCCTGCAAAACTCTAGGCATCCGACCACTAGCTCCATGCCTCCACAGGACCATAACTGGCGCTTCATAGGATATATCAAGGGCCGCATATTCAGGGGTAGCCACATGAATATCACCAAGCAGATAGGATAGGTTTCCAGCAAGGGCGAGGTTTATGGTGAAAAGGCTTTTGACGCCCCTCTGCTCGGCAATTACAGCAATCCCCTCATAAGGAATTGCGCGAACCGGCGGTTTTTTGAAACTTCCATAATTCAAATTGATGGGCAGGGTGATGGATACCAAAAGCGCTAGAGAGAATGCGAGGGCACACAACACTTTGGCCCTATTTTCGCTCAGACGGTTATAAAGCCAGCTCAAAGCCACTAGCGGAGTGAAAAACAAAACAGGCTGCAGCCACCTGCCCTTAACAACCGTTGTACCACTAGCAAGGACCAAAACAGTTACCAATACGACACCCAAAAGCAGTGTCAGGCTGATAAAGCCTCGCAAAACGCGATCAATATCCGGTGTAATCTGCTCTCCTTTTTTCCGGATAAAACCGAATGCACCAACATAAGCTACCGCTGCAATGGCAACGAACCACAAGCTAGAGGAAACTAAATAGATAATCCCGTCCAGACGCGCTTTACCGCCAGCAGCAACTTCAAACTTCTTCGTGCGCGAAAACAAAAGATCAACATTCTCGAACATCCAAATAACCGGAGGAGCCAGCAGAGCACCCGCAATCACGATGGATAGAATGAACTGCTTTGAAAAAAGAAACCGGCGTCCGTCTTGATAGCACACTGCAGAAAGCACAAGAGCCACAAACAGGAAGGCGTAGTTGAACTTGGAGAGAACACCAGCAGCAATTAAAACCCCAAGCAAACAGCTTTTCCAGTAGGCAGGCTTTTTCAAGGCAAAGAGGAAGAGAGCAATCGTCCATGACGAGGTCGCAAACAACAAAGTGGAATGGCTCAGCGTTTTTTGGGATACCCAAGCTATTTGAGGCAGAAATAAAAGGGAAACTGCCGCAATTGCCCCGACAGCAAGGCCGCCTATAATTCGGCCGCTACACCAGATTCCCATATAGCCAGCAAACAAGAGTAAATTTTTCAAAAGTGCCAATGTAAAGACGCCCTCGCCGAATATGGCAAAAAAGAGCGAAACCAACCATGAATAAAGGGGAGGCTGCGGGCCATAGCCCCATTCAAGGCCTTGGGCGGCAACAATTTGCTCCGCTTCATCCAAGCCAAGGCTGTCAGAAGCGAAATATCGAATTATAACCTGTAGAGCAAAATAGACGCATAATATAAGCGGAATAAAGTTGAGCCAGTGGTCAGCACTTTTATTGCGGCTGTCATCAAGGGAAACCACTGCACTCTCCTGTGCTCTCACGACTCAACATCCACTGAAGCAGCAGTGTATCTTGGAGACTATAAAAGGAAGCAGTCCTTGCCTATTCCCAAAAACTAAGAAAACCCGCAGCGGGTAACCTACGGGTCTTATACCAACGGCACCTGTTTTTGACTCGGGATGAGGATTCCCAAATCACTTGAATTGTGATTCAACATTGGGAAAGGAGATTCCCAATGTCAGCGATCCCATTGCGCCGAGACTATGATGCTTCTTCGTTACGAACTCTTGCTTGTCAAAGTAAGGATGTCAGGCAGAGCCGCCGCCTTCTTGCTCTTGCTGCTGTTTATGATGGGTTGTCGCGCTTGGAGGCGGCACGCATGGGCGGCATGGACCGCCAAACACTGCGAGACTGGGTGCATCGGTTTAACGCAGAAGGGCCGCACGGCCTGTACAATCGTAAGAGCCCGGGCCGTGTCCGGTGGTTAAATAAAGAGCAAATGGCTGAATTTGCAGATCTGGTTGAGGCTGGGCCTGATTTACAACAACACGGCGTAATTCGCTGGCGTCGGCGGGATCTGCAAGGTGTGATCGAGCAGAAGTTTGGGGTCAGCTATAGCGAAAGGGCTATTTCAAGCCTCCTCAGAGTTCTGGGATTTTCTCGGGTCAGCGTTCGGCCACAGCACCCGGCACAGGACGAGCAAGTTATGGAGACATATAAAAAAACTTCCATGCCCGGCTTAAAGAAATAAAAGCGCGCTTGCCCTCACAAACATCCATGGAAATCTGGTGGCAGGACGAAGCCCGCATTGGTCAAAAAAATGGGCTCACCAGAAGGTGGGCAAAAAAAGGAACGAGACCACGGGCTCCCAGCGACGGGCGCTATCAATCAACTTATGTATTCGGGGCCATCTGCCCCGCCCACGGCAAAGGGGCAGCACTTGTTTTGCCCAAAGCCAATACCAATTCCATGCAGCTTCACCTTAAAGAAATCAGCCGAACCGTCGCCAAAGGGGCGCACGCAGTGGTCCTGATGGATCAAGCGGGTTGGCATACAACGGCAAAACTGAAGTTGCCTGATAATATAACCATCTTGCTGCTCCCACCCCGTTCTCCGGAGCTCAACCCGGTTGAAAATGTTTGGCAGTACTTACGGCAAAACTGGCTCTCTAACCGAACCTTTCAAGACTACCAGGAAATTGTCGATGCCGCCTGTTCCGCTTGGAATAAGCTTATTCAACAACCCCACACAATCACATCAATCGGTAGACGAAATTGGGCGCATACAGGTCAATTATAAGTGCCGTTGGTATTAAAGGCTTAGTTTTAATGGAGAGCCGAGAGCACGTTGCGTTCATTTTCATAAACGCCTCGCGCTCTCACTTCTTTGTTGTGAGCAAAGTCTTGTTGTTTGACTGAGTTCAATCAAACAAAAGGAGCTCTAGTGCCGGAAATGGCGCATGCCGGTCATCACCATGGCAAGGCCAGCTTCATCCGCTGCCTTGATGACGTCGTCATCGCGCATGGAGCCACCGGGTTGAATCACAGCGGTTGCACCAGCTTCTGCGGCGGACAGAAGCCCGTCTGCAAACGGGAAGAAGGCATCGGATGCCACTACACAGCCTTTTGTCAGCGGTTCAGCCATATTGGCAGCCTCAGCTGCATCAACAGCTTTACGGGCCGCAATGCGGGCACTGTCCACTCGGCTCATCTGACCGGCGCCAATACCAACGGTTGCCCCGTCCTTAACGTAGACAATCGCATTGGACTTCACATGCTTTGCAACACGGAACGCCATTTTCATATCAAGAAGTTCCTGATCAGACGGCGCGCGCTTGGTGACAACTTTCAAATCCAGATCATCAACCACACCGTTGTCACGGCTTTGAACCAGAAGACCGCCAGAAACACTTTTCACAAACGTGCCCTTTGCACGTGGGTCAGACAACCCGTCAGTAAGCAACAAGCGCAGGTTCTTCTTCTTTGCAACAATGGCAATGGCTTCCTTGCTCGCATCCGGAGCGATGATCACCTCGGTAAAGATCTTGGTAATCTCTTCAGCAGCGTCAGCATCCAACGTGCCGTTCAAGGCAACAATGCCACCAAATGCAGAAACCGGATCGCACGCCAGCGCCTTTTCATAGGCTTCCTTCAAGGTTGGCGCTTCCGCGACACCGCAAGGGTTGGCGTGTTTTATGATGGCAACCGCAGCCGTACGGGCCGGATCGAACTCGGAAACCAGCTCAAACGCGGCATCCGTGTCGTTGATGTTGTTGTAGGAAAGCTGTTTTCCCTGAATTTGGCGGGCTGTCGCAACACCCGGACGCTTTTCGCCGCTCAGATAAAATCCCGCACTCTGATGGGGGTTTTCACCATAGCGCATGACCTCGTGAAGCATACCGCCAGCTGCTCTGTAATCAGGGGTAGCCACATCTACCTGTTCCGCCATCCAGTTGGAAACGGCTGCATCATAGGCTGCAGTGCGGGCAAATGCCTTTTGAGCAAGCTTGCGACGCAGTGCCAAGGGAGAGCGCCCATTGTTGGCGTCCAGCGCTGCAATCACTTCATCATAATCGGAAGGATCAACAACAGTTGTCACATAGGCATGATTTTTCGCAGCCGCCCGCGTCATGGCAGGCCCGCCGATATCGATGTTCTCAATACCCGTGGCATAGTCAGCGTCGGAGGCAACCGTCTCCTCAAAGGGGTAAAGGTTTACACAAAGCAGGTCTATGCCAGTAATACCATACTCATCCATAGCGGCTTTATGCTCGCCATCGTCACGGATGGACAAAAGTCCGCCGTGTACTTTTGGATGCAGCGTTTTAACGCGCCCATCCATGATTTCAGGGAACCCCGTTACCTCGGAAATGTCTTTAACAGCAAGACCTGCCTCTTGAAGCGCCTTGCGGCTGCCACCAGTTGAAACCAGTTCAACACCCCTATCAAGAAGGGACTTTGCAAAACTGATGAGGTCGGTTTTATCGGAAACAGAAAGAAGCGCACGTTTGATGGAAACGAGCTCTGGTACTGGAATACCTTTGGAAACCACGGCCATTTTAAATGCCTATCCTGAGTTACAGTGCGGATGGATGTTTCGCGCGCCGAGTAGCATGGTTCTTCGGTAAACAAAAGGCGAAAACAAAGCTACTTTAGGATAGGAAGTCGAATATATAAATTCTCACGGAGGTCTATGGTAAATCAACCTTGGCCTAAAGCGCTTGGTTCAGCGATTCTGTGGAAGATGCCTTGCGCAGCATCCATGTGATTGCCGTGTCACTCTTCACAACACCGGGTATCACAATCTGTGTGGACCGGCGGTGCCCATACACATCGGACAGGTAAATTGATTCGCTCAGTTCAACCGCAGTATTTTCAGCGGAGAACTCCCAGATCTCCCCGTCCTCACACTTCAAGTATACAATGTTGCCCAGTTCACGGCACTGGATAGAGGGATGGAGGTGGAAGCGAATAGCATAGGTTTGCTGCAGACCCATTTTATGGGTGGTTTTGAGGCGATCAATACCGTCAAGCACAGTCCCGTCACGCGAAAGCGTAATCTCGCGCTCGTGTATGACGCCGCATTTGGCTGCATAGCCGTCATGGCTGGCAATGACCTTGTCTTCCAACTCGCCGTCTTTTCTTTCAACATTCACAGCGCGCGGGCCGGAAATCGTAGGAGTGCCGATGACACCCACCAAATTGGTATTGGCAAGAAAACGGCAAGAAGACTGTTTGGCAACCTCAACAGTAGAATGCGCCGCTGTTGATCTGGCAACGGACCGCCATTGCGCCCGCTCCAAACCAGAGACACCGCAGTTTACCACTATACGGTTGCGGCCCGATGAAAATTCGAAGGAAAGGCAACCGGCATGAAACTTCTCGCTGACAGCCGCGGCGGGAATTCCTCCCGTCTCCACAAGTGCAACACTACTTCCCCCTGTCAGCCTTTGGTATCCCGAATGTCGGGCACCTGCCGGCGGCATACCGCGTGCATCATCATAGGCCAGAATGGTTGCAACTATATCGCCTTGAGTGGAAGACATCCCATTGAAATGCGCAAAAGACCCATCCCCGTGCCTGAAAAACCGAACCATTGGCATCATCCGGTCAATGGACTCCATAATCGCCTTGGAAACCACCTGCCCTTGCATCATGAGTGCCTGACGCAATGGCAAAAGCTCAACCAGAATGTCGAGAATGGCACCGGGATGACGAGATATATGTCCCCCATCGGGCAAAATCTGTCGCTCCAGCTCCTGATCAAGCCGTCGCAGGGCATGGCGTACATTTTTTCTCTGGTCTTCCATGCAAACATAAGCACTGGCAATAGCAATGGCGGCAATCAGTCTTGGCACACCATCTGCCGTCTCATTCAGGCTCTGATGTAAAAAACGGACCTGCCGGGCTAGGGAACGCATGAACAACTTGTAGAAATCGGCATCACACCCCTCAAGCAGCAGCGGGGATTGTGTGATCCAGCTTAAAATCCGGCGAGCAACAACCTCTTGTTTCCAGCCAACCGTGTGCCAGCCACCACAGGCTTTGATCCAGTCTTCAACCAGTGCCCGCGCATTGTTTTTTGCAACGGCAGTCTCTGCAGCTTTCAAGTGCCGCAGCCACGAAAACCCGTGCAGCGCCTTTGCCCACTCTTCGGTGGGGGGCTGCACTTCAAAAGGAGAGTTTCCATGGGCTTCAACAAGGGTCCCCGAGAAGATAAAGCGGCCCGCATAAATATCAGCGGCATTTGTAGAATCTGTTGTACGCAGATCTTGAGGGGCAATCAGAAGACGTGGAGCAGCCTGCTTCCAAGAGGTCACCCATGAGACCGATCCTCTGGAAACAAAATTAAGCGCAGAATCTAGTACACTTCGAGCCAAAAGGCGGCCAATGCGCACCTGTTCAGCTACCACAGCCAACGTCATACCTACTCAAAACCTCTTTGGAATAACGACCTCACGCCACAAGGGTCTTATAAACCTCTTTATAACTTGTTAACCATTCTGTTAAAGCAGCGAATTGGTCAGGGGTTATATGCGCATAAGTTTTGCAGCAAAGAAGCCGTCCAAGCCACCCAATTTGGATTTTTCATTGGGATTATGGCAAGGCAGGGCTCTAAAGTCGCCTTGTTCATTAATGGCTGGCGCACACCCTCCAAGCTCTTGCGCCTCAACAGGAACACGCTTGAACTCAGGGTGCTCAAGAAGGAAACGCTGTATCTGGAGTTCGCCTTCTTCCTGCTCCAAAGAGCAGGTGCAATAAACAAGCAGTCCGCCGGTCTCAACCCAGCTGGAGGCACGCTCCAAAATCTCATACTGCAATTCGGCCAGTTTCTGGATATCGCCTTCCTGTTTCAACCAGGCAACATCTGGATGACGGCGGATTGTTCCAGTGGCACTACAGGGAGCATCCAGCAAAATGGCATCAAATTTAACATCGGGTGAATATGTGCGCAGGTCACTAATCACCGTTTCAACTTCAAGGCCAAGCCGCTCCATATTCTGTTGCAGGCGCTTCAAACGGCGTGCAGAAATATCAACTGCGGTAACTTTTGCTCCCGCACTGGCCAGCTGCATGGTTTTTCCGCCAGGTGCTGCACATAAATCGGCAACATGCTTGCCAGAAACGTCACCAAGCAGGCGCGCGGGAATAGAGGCGGCAGCATCTTGCACCCACCATTTGCCCTCGTCATACCCCTCAAGCTTGTCGATGGCCCCTTCAGGCAGTACGCGCAAGCTTTTTTCAAGAACAGGGATGCCGTTTAACTTTTCCGCCCACTCTTCCAGCGGACCTAGAACGGAAAAGTCAACATAAGGTTCGAGTAAGTGCGCACGAGCAATCTCTTTTGCAGCAGTTTCCCCGTAGACCTCAAGCCAGCGGGAGTACATCCACTGCGGGGCATTCAAGCGGGTTTCATCCTGCACGGCCACAATATCCGCCGCCTCACGCGTTGCCCGGCGAAGCACGGCATTCACCAAGCCTTTATAGGGCTTTGCTCTGGCATCTCTGCCCGCAAGAGTAACAGCAAGGGAAACGGCTGCATGATCAGGCACCTGCATAAAAATCATCTGGGCAAGGGCAACATGCAATATATCCAGCACGCGGCCGGTTTTTTCTGGAATGGGCCGATCAAGAAACTTCTCAATCACATCCTGAATTTGCCCACGCCGGCGCAAAGCTGTCCCGACAATAGCCCGCACAAGTGCTCTGTCGTTGGCCTCAAGGCGTTTATAACCGGGGTGCCCGTTATTCAGGTCCAGCTCACCATCCAGTGGCATTCTTTTGTAAAGAATTTTGCCGATCAAATCCGTGGCAACTTTACGAGCAGCATATCCTGGATCCAGATCGCCGTTCATCGCCGGTTTCTGACTGGACTTATTATGGCCCGCCTTCCCTTTTCTGCGCTCACGCGGATTTTTAGAAGGGGCCCTATTATTTTCTTCTGCCATTGATGATCCAAGCTATTTCCACTGGAACTGAGCCAAAACTTAGCCAGTTCACGATTTCCATGGAAGCGTGCTCACTGCTTTGGCCAAAACAAGAGACGTCTCAGTGAAGCGGAAATCTAGAAAAAGCAATCGTTTTAAAGCGACTTTTCCCAGCTCAACATGAAAAATCGCTTAAAACAACAAATTATAGGGATAAGGCCGTCACTTTATGATCGACAGTAAACTTACCCCCATGGTCCTTTGGGCCGTTTAGAATGCTCAGAGTTCTCGTTGCCATTGGACGGATGCGTTATTCCCCAAGGACCGCTTTGCTGGCGGCTACTACTGGAGCGAAAGCCGCTTGTCTGACGTGATCTACCAGAACTACGAGAAAACGGTGAAAAATCATCACTCGCACCCATCTGTCGAAGGGCTGCAATCCGGTTATTGGTATCTGGATGTGTCGAGAACAGGTTATCCATCTTCTGGCCTGAAAGGGGATTAATGATGAACATATGGGCTGTAGCGGGATTTTGCTCCGCATCCTCGTTGTGTACTCTCTGCCCGCCACCGGCAATCTTGCCAAGTGCAGATGCGAGCCATTGGGGATTGCCACAAATCTCGGCTCCCCCTTTGTCAGCGGCATACTCCCGTGTTCTGGATATTGCCATCTGAACCAGACCAGCAGCAAGCGGCGCCAAAATCATCATTAAAATAACCCCGACAATGCCCAAGGGGTTATTATTGTTGCGGGCACCGCCAAAGAAAAAGGCGAAGTTTGCAAGCATGGACACGGCACCGGCAATTGTCGCCGTCAGCGTCATAATAAGGGTATCACGGTGTTTGATATGGGCCAGTTCATGAGCCATAACCCCTGCAACTTCCTCGCGGGTCAAGCTATCCAGCAAGCCTGTTGTGGCGGCAACAGCCGCATTTTGCGGGTTTCGGCCCGTAGCAAACGCATTGGGCTGCGGGTTGTTGATGATATAAACCTTGGGCATAGGAAGGCCTGCCCGCTGGGACATACTGCGCACCATACCGTAAAGCTCTGGGGCCTGCTGTTCTCCAACTTCCTGAGCATGGTGCATACGCAGCACCATTTTATCAGAGTTCCAGTAGCTGAAGAGGTTCATGCCCCCAGCAAAAACTAGAGCAATCACCATGCCTGTCTGGCCACCCAGCATAAAACCGATGCCCATGAACAATGCCGTCATTGCGGCAAGTAACATTCCGGTACGAACGTAATTCATTTCAACTTGCTCCAGCCAACCCTCGTTTAAGTTCTGACTTCAACCGTGATCCAGATCGCTACGTTTCGAGCATCCACAAAAAATATAAAGGAACCCAGCCAGTTAATCGTTAATAAGTGGAACTCGTCATCAAGTAAGTAAGAACTGTCTTGTTTGATGGCAAGTTTGCAAAGTGCTATAAAGCCATAAATTTCAAGCGTCAGGTGCGTTCAAAATGTCTAACAGCGACAACAGTCCCTCACTTTCCTACTCCTCCAAGGAGATACATAGACCCGAGGATACAGATAGCCTTCCAAAAAAGAAAAGGTTTGAAGATCTCCCTCCTGCTGCACAACGCGCCCTCAAAGAAGCTGAAGAAAGAAGAGCGCACATAGATCAAGTGACGCAAAAGCGCGCCAAGGAACTGAATGGCCGCGGGGGCCTTGATCCTGCGCGCTATAATGATTGGGAAGTGAAGGGCATAACCAGCGATTTCTAGAAAATCTTTAAGTACTTGATGATCCAGTACTGAATTACAGCCAGAACTGCCAAAATTACGCAAACAGTAATAAATCCATAGGAGCTATTGGCACCGGGGATGCCTCCAACATTTATTCCCAGTAGCCCTGTAATAAGGCCAAGCGGCAAAAATATTGAGGCAATTATCGCCAGTGTCAACATATAGCGATTGGTGTTTTCCGCCCGCTTATACATGAGCTGGTCATGCACAATCTCGGCCCGCTCCCGAATGGCATCCATCTCTTCACCAATCCTCACAAAGCGATCCCCCGCTTCTCTAAGTAAGGTTCGGGCATGATGGCCAACCCATTTAAACTCTTCGATTTCGAAGGTTCTCAATGCATCACGTTGAATAAACATACTACGGCGAATAATCGTCGCTTTTCTGCGAACCTGAGCCAGCTCACTTTCCCAAGGAGGATTATCCTGCTCCAGAACCATATCTTCCAACTCATCTATTTCATCGGAAAGAATTTCAACAAACTCCTCCGCCCGATCCGTGAGGTTCATGGCAAGTTGGGCAACCAAATCATCTGCCCCGTCCAGCTTTGCCCCAAGCTCCAAGTCTTCCCTAAGCGCACGCACAACGCCCAAAGGTTGATCCCAGACAGTGATCACTTTCTTGGCGCTCACCCAAAGCCGCAGGCTCGAAAGCTCAGAGGCCCCAATGGCAGGAACTTCTTTGAACCCGAAAAGCGTCAGCAAAGCCCCCTCTCCGCGAACAAGGCACTGGGGCCTTACCTCTTCAGAAACTATCCCCTCCCTAGAAAGTGGATCCAGCTCGAGTTTATCTAAAATTTCATGGGTTCTGGGCGCCCCCAAGCGCAGGTGAACCCAAAACATACCTTGTTCTTCCTCAGCACTTTCAAGGAGATGCTCAATCGTTGTAACTTTTGGCGGCTTCTTAGGCTCGACAACAACGGCATAGGCGTCTTCATCATGTTCAGTTTTTTGTAAAAGTATCACTCAGTTACCCCTCTACTGGGGCTCTATCCCAATTATGGAGGTCGCCATGTAATTCAATAATTCAGGAAAGTTGCGGTAAACCTTCTCTTCTCCATTATTTCGCCATGAGAACTTATAAATTAGATGGTTTGGTTAATGCTGAATTTACTTTAAAACTCTAGGAATTAGATCAACTAGATAGTTCCAGCAACTTCGGGGGCGGTGTATTCGTGACAACTCAAAGTGATAGCTCAGGTGGGAACCCGTTTCAGCGCCTAAGAGAGCTCTTGAAGGATATTGAACCTTCTCAATCGCCTATTACCCTTACAATCGGTGAGCCAAAACACACACCACCGCACTATGTGGCGGAAGTGCTGAAGAAAAATGAAGAGGGGTTTCGGAAATATCCTCCAATTCACGGAACACCCTCCTTCCGGAAAGCCATAGGGTCTTGGCTGAATGAGCGTTACAATCTAGAGGAGTGTTTCGATACAGAAACAAGCATTATCCCTCTAAACGGATCCCGTGAGGGTCTCGTTTTTGGATGCGTCAGTGCAAAAGACTATCTGAATAAAAACGTCCCAATGCCTGCAGCTATTTTGCCAAACCCCTACTATCAGTCCTATGGGGCGGGGATTCACATGGCGGGCGCTGAAGCCGTTTTATTGCCAGAGCCAACAGATGGTGAACTACCTTGCCTGAAGGCTTTGGACCCTGCATTACTCGATCGCACAATCGCATTTTACTTCGCTTCCCCAGCCAACCCGCAGGGAACCGTGGCACCGCTAGAGTATTGGCAAGAGCTCATCAAACTTGCCCGCAAGCACAATTTCATCGTCTTCGCAGATGAATGTTACTCCGAAATCTACCGCGATACGCCTCCTGCTGGTATTTTGCAGGCTGCTAAAGAGCTTGATGGCTCCTTTAAAAACGTGGTGACGTTCAACTCTTTATCCAAGCGGTCCAATCTGCCGGGCATTCGCTGCGGATTTGCTGCGGGCGATCCGGACTTTATCCAGTTCTTCGCCCATTTTCGCAATGTGGCAGCCCCGCAGGTTCCCCTGCCAATACAAGCCTTGGCCGAAGAGCTTTTCAGTGATGAAGCCCATGTCGTTGAGAACAGGCGTCTTTACAATGAAAAGTATGAGCTGGCAGAACAAATGCTCTCGCCGCTTTTTGGGTCAGTAGTCAGAGACGGAAGCTTTTTCCTATGGCTGAATGTAGAAAAGTGGGGAGGGGATATAAAAACAACCCAGCTCCTATGGCAAAAACAAGGGCTCAAGGTGCTTCCGGGCAGCTATATAGCCTCTCAAATGCCAAACGGAGAAAACCCGGGCGCGAACTATATTCGACTTGCTCTCGTTGAATCTCTTGATGTAAGTCGTGACGCCTTTCAAAGAATTTTAAACTGTCTGCACTAGGAGCGCAAATGCGTCGGGCAAATACGCTAAACACTTCTCAGGTTCCAACTTTATCGCCTGAAGATACCGAAAGCCCTCTCAAGAGTTTCTTAAGGCGCAATCTAATTGCCGCAACGGGACTGCTTGTTATCTTCTTATGCGTACTGCTCGCCGCAGCTCTTGCCACATGGACAGTTTCAGATCCTAGCTTGAGCCACGCGACCGAAAACACAGTGCGCAATGCTCTTGGAACACCAGGGGCAATTGTTGCCGATGTTTTGATGCAGGCTGTCGGACTGGCATCACTTGCCTTGCTGTTCCCTTTGCTCATGTGGGGCTGGCGTATTTTCTGGAATAAAAAGCCTAGGGTCGCTCGCAGAAAGCTGCTCAGTTGGGGTGCAGGAACGTTTTTCTTCTCTGGCGCGCTGGCAGCCCTGCCAATTACGACTGACTGGCCTCTGCCAACCGGCTTGGGTGGTTTTCTGGGCGACTGGATTTTTGCAGTCCCCTCCACGTTTTCCCCCCCTGTCTCCGAGGGCATGAAAACCTTAATTGGTGTTCTAGGGCTAGGCATTCCCTCGCTGTTACTCCTCGTTCATGCCTCCGGCTGGATCGGACAAAATCCTGAAGATTTAGAACTTGAGCCCGCAGAACACTTCGAAGACGAGGACTACGATGAGGAAAATGAAGACAGTTATCTTTCTGCTCGCCTAGGTGCCATTAGCCATTGGAAACTCATGGTCGTAGGCGCGGTGCAGCGGTTACTCTTCAAACGAAACTCCCAAGAGGACAAGGTTGAAGAGGAAGAAGAATATGATGACTATGCACCTGAACCGCACGTGTACTCTTCGAATATAGCGCCCGAAGAGGAAGAGATAGAAGAAGAAACTGAACGCCCTTCTTTGATAGAGCGGCTGCGAGACGTGCCCACCAAGATTTCAGAGAGATTCCTTCCGCAAGAAGATGATGGCCTCGCGGACTTTTATGAAAAAAGTGAGCCACAAAGTGAGCCTCAGGTCTTTACTACCCCCACAGACCAAACGGACATTCCGTGGAATGACATGGAGCAGGATCATGAGAAATACGAGGATGACTTTGAGGTTGACCAACCAGACGATATCCAGTTCGATATCCCGGCGATAGAACCCGTTCCGATGAGGCCTGTTGGCATTGCGCCTCCTGTTGAGCCGCAAAAACCAGTTGCCCGCGTTGTTCCTCAAGCTGAAGCACCAAAGCCACGCGAGGCAACTGTAAAGAGCAGACCAGCCCCGACACCTGTGCCTTTGGTTGATTATGAACTGCCCGACATTGACTTGCTTCAAGAACCAAGGGACTCCAGCAAGTTACGGCTAAGTCAGGATGCACTGGAGCAGAACGCCCGTATTTTGGAAGGGGTTCTGGAAGACTTCGGTATCCGGGGAGAAATTATTGAAGTTCGGCCCGGTCCGGTTGTCACACTCTATGAGCTTTCCCCTGCTCCGGGCATAAAATCCTCTAGAGTGATTGGCCTTGCAGACGATATTGCCCGTTCCATGAGTGCGATTTCCGCCCGTGTTGCCGTTATTCCGGGCAAAAATGCTATTGGTATCGAACTTCCAAATGCCCGTAGGGAAACAGTTTACCTTCGAGAGCTTATTGCCTCAGAGGACTTTGATAACTCCAAGGCCAAACTGGCCATGACTTTGGGCAAGACCATCAATGGTGAGGCTGTCATTGCCGACCTTGCCCGAATGCCCCACCTGCTGGTGGCTGGTACCACCGGCTCCGGTAAGTCCGTTTCGGTCAACACAATGATCCTGTCACTTCTCTACCGGTTAACGCCGGAGCAGTGTAAACTGATCATGATTGACCCCAAAATGCTGGAACTATCCATCTATGACGGAATTCCGCATTTGCTGACCCCTGTTGTCACCGATCCCAACAAAGCAGTTGTAGCCTTGAAGTGGACAGTGCGGGAAATGGAAGACCGCTACAAAAAAATGTCCAAAATGGGCGTTAGAAACATCGACGGCTATAACACACGTATTGCACAGGCTCTGAAAAAAGGAGAGGCATTCACACGGACCGTACAGACCGGCTTTGATAGGGATACCGGCGAGCCGATTTTTGAGGATGAAGAACTGCCATTGGAAAAAATGCCATATATCGTCGTGGTTGTCGATGAAATGGCAGACTTGATGATGGTGGCAGGCAAGGACATTGAAGGCGCCATTCAGCGCCTTGCCCAGATGGCCCGTGCCGCAGGCATTCACATAATTATGGCAACGCAGCGTCCTTCTGTTGATGTGATCACCGGTACAATTAAAGCAAACTTCCCAACCCGTATTTCCTTTCAGGTAACGTCGAAAATCGACAGCCGGACAATTCTTGGAGAAATGGGCGCAGAGCAGCTTTTGGGAATGGGTGACATGCTTTACATGGCAGGTGGCCGCAAGACTCAGCGCGTACACGGACCATTTGTAGACGATGATGAAGTGGAAGCAATTGTTAACCATCTGAAAGAACAAGGCGTACCTCAGTACCTTGAATCTGTCACAGAAGACGACGAAGCCTCGGGTGGTTATGACGCCCTGTCATCTGGGAGTGGGAATGCGAGCAACGATCTGTTTGATCAAGCCGTGGCTATTGTGGCGCGCGATAAAAAAGCGTCCACCTCATATATTCAGCGCCGCCTGTCAATCGGGTATAACCGTGCAGCCTCATTAATCGAGCGTATGGAACAAGAAGGTATCATCGGCCCGGCAAACCATGCCGGTAAACGGGAAATTCTTGTTCGCCCGGAAGATGAAGAAATGATGTAAATCGCTGATATCCCCCAGTTTGGGAAACGCAGTTACCATAAAGATGTGGCCACACGAAATGTGTTCACTCAACGCCCTCGAGGCGAAAACAGAGTTTTAACGGAGCATCACTAATGCAAGCAGTTGTAATGGGAAGAAGAATAGAGCGATTCTTGACCCTGATAGGGGTTCTTGCTGTTTCTACCATCTTGATGGCAGCAATGCCCTCAAATGCTGCAACTGCACTACCCTCCAAATCTCAAGCGCTTTCCTCGATAAATACATACTTTACCAACCTTAAAACTATGAAGGGTGATTTCATTCAGTTCGGTCCCCAAGGTGGCCGCCTAGAAGGTCAGTTCTTCATTCACCGCCCCGGCAAAGTTCGCTTTTACTATAATAAACCATCATCTTTGGACATCATTGCTGATGGAAAAATGGTATCCGTAAAAGACCGGAAACTGCAAACACAAGACCTCTGGCCTCTTTCGAAAACACCGCTACGTTTTCTGCTTAGCGATAAAACCGACTTAACGCGGGAAGCCAATATAACCAATGTTGTCGTCGAACCCGATTTGGTTTCAGTGGTCATTGATGACAAAACACGCTTTGCATCTGGTCGTATCACTCTCATATTCGATGCTAAAACCTATCAGCTCAAACAGTGGACTGTTAGGGATAATCAGGGCTACGATACCTCTGTAGCGCTTTACAATATCGAGGAAAACGGCCCTACAAACCCCAAGCTATTCAAAATCGATTATTTGGCCAACTCACGCCAGAAACGAGGAAACTGAGTCCGCACCCTATTCAGTGCGGACCTAGAAACATCTCAAGAAAAATCGTGAGTGAGGGGAAATGGACTTTGTAAAAGTCACGCCTGATACAAAGAATTTGCCAATTGCCCTCCAGTTTCTTGCGGAACATTGTGCAGCTTTGGGAGCCAGCATATATCTCGATAATGCGTTCCACTATGTGGGCTATATCGAGCGGCAGGATAAAAAGCGCTTTCCATTCAAAGGCACTGCATACGGCTTAAACCCGTTCGGGGCCTCGGAGATTGCCCGCGATAAAAACTATGCCGGCCACCTTCTGCACAATGCTGGCCTGCCCTGCCCCGACAGCATACTCATCCATAGCAGTTCATCGATCTCGACAATCGAGCAACAGAACCCTCGAATTGCCAAAAAGTTAAAAAATGAAGATCAGGCCATTGAGTTCGCTCAGCAAAACGGGTGGCCGGTATTTGTAAAGCCCAATGATGGATCTCAAGGTAGGGGCGTATCTCAGGTTAACAGCGAAAAGGAACTCCTCAGCGCCCTGCAGAGCCTTCTGACAACAAATGACTGCGCTTTAGTACAACAGCGAAAAAAAGGGCGAGACTTTCGTGTTTTGGTGCTGGATGACAAGGTCAAACTGGTTGTTGAAAGGGCTCCACTCAGCCTTACAGGAGATGGACAAGCCACCATATCCCAGCAGCTTGAGGAAATCCATGACAGCCCTAAGGGCACTTCCCTATTTAAGGCACATGGTCAGATCATCGAAAAGCATCTACGCACACAGGCTCTAAGCCCCAGTTGCGTGCTTGAGCGTGGGCAAACAATTCAGGTACTGCCCAACTCCAATCTCTCAACAGGCGGAACAGCAGTCGATCAAACCGATCATTTATCTAGTGCATTGAAGGAGCTGGCCCTCCAAGCTGCCCAGTGTATAGGACTGAGATATGCAGGCGTAGATCTGATGGTGCCTGAATTAGACAGTGCCGTAAACGAAGCCTCTATTCTAGAAATTAACGCCGCCCCCGGTCTAAATTACTTCGCCCGTTCTACGGCAAAGAACTTTGAGCGCTGCCGACAAATTTACCGTGAGGTTTTGGAGGCTCTGCTGGAAAGCGAAAGGGGCGCCTAGAGCACGTCGCATTCATTTGCAGTCACGCTTTGCGCTCTAACCTTTTTATTTCGAGCGTGCTCTAGCGCCCCTTTTTAGCTGTTACCATTCACCCAGTTTGGTCTCACCTTTTACAAAGGTTTGATCAGGCACATGCTTTACAACTGCCTGTCCACACATAGTAACGCCCTTTGTTGCATCATAGGTCATTGTAGGAGAGCCATGAAGCTCCCATCCTTTGTTCAGGGCATCTGTAACCCTATGGCAAAATTCAGGGGTGTCCGGTTCGGTTATCAGTCTAAAGAGACGCATTTTACTTATCACCTTGCAAAAAAAGAGCGCTAGACTATTCACCCAAAAGACGGGATGCAAGCCTAGCTGCAGGAATGCCTAATCTCTTTACTAGGCAACTTTATCCTCTACTAGCAATAGCTTCAGCAATTGCAACGGTTTTTCGTCCTACTTCAGCATGAAGGCGCTCCACCATTTTGCCATCGACCTTCAAAGCTCCTTTTTGAGCATTTTCAGGAAGGTTAAATGCCTCAATGACCTTATTCGCCCACTCTACCTCTTCTTCACTGGGGGCAAATGCGCGGTTACAAATATCCACCTGCTTGGGGTGAATAAGGGTTTTGCCATTCATGCCAATTTCAGAGCCTTGCAGACACTCCTGCTCAAAGCCCTCAAGGTCAGAGAAGTTGTTGTAAACTCCGTCAATAACATCAATGTCGGCAACCCGCGCCGCTGCAATGCATGTCATCAACCATGGTAAAAAGGCCTGGCGACCCGGCAGAATTTTCGCACCCGTATCCTTGGAAAGGTCATTGGTTCCCATGACAAATGCGGCAAGCGGGATTTGTTTCTCCTGTACAACCATCCCAATTTCACGGGCATTCAACATAGCCATAGGAGTTTCCATCATGGCCCAGAGCTTAATCGAACTGTCTACACTAAGCGATTTCAGCAATTCAGTAGCAGAGACCAGATCTGAAGCACTATTGATCTTAGGAATTAAAATAGCATCTGGTTTTGCCTCAACAGCTTTTTTAAAGTCCTCTTCACCCCAGACGGTATCAAAGCCATTGATACGAATAATCAATTCCCTGTGGCCATATCCACCAGCTGCAACAGCTTCACACACCTGCGTTCTAGCCAGCTCCTTGGCGTCAGGAGCCACAGCATCTTCAAGATCAAGGATAAGGCTATCAGCATCTATAGTTTTTGCTTTTTCCAATGCCCGGGCATTGGAACCTGGCATATAAAGTACACTGCGGCGGGGGCGAACAACTGACAACTTATCCTGCATAATATTAACCCTATCTTCTCTGGAATTTACATATTCATAGCGTGGCTTCCTTTTGGGAACTACTTCACCTTTTGGCTATTTCATTGAGAAACAATACCTTTCATTTTGTAGAGCATCTCATTCCACAAAGCCTGTTAGAGCACTATGAATATGTTATGAGTGAAACTGGCGGGAAGCCTAATGGATACATGGCGTTTGCAAGCAACACATCCCTTAAATACCAGAATTAAAGCCCTGCTGAACGCACTTGCCTCTTGATTTAAAATGCTCTTTTGGAGCACTGTATTTATAGTGCTAATTAATACGGGAATAAAATAAAGATGGGTGAGCTGAAGATAAGAGTACTTTACCACGAAGATGCTCCGGCACTTGCTCCGCTGATTGCTGAAAATGCACAGGCCGTCCGCCGCGGTGCTCCTCGTCGCCCGGACGAAGTTTATGCTGAGAGAATTTTAGGCGATAGAAACGCAGAAATCATTGGTGCATTTGAGAAGAATACCCTTGTCGGCTTCGCTATATTCTTTGATTTACCTGACCTTCTAACTGGTTACAGAATTGGTCAACTAGACGATATCTATGTTCAACCTGACCACCAGAACAAAGGCATCGGGAAAGGCCTGATAAATCATATCATTCATGCTGGCGAGAACCGAGAGTGGTCTCATGTGCGCTGGATGGTGTCAGAGAACAAAGATTTCGGCAGTGATCTCTTCAAAAAGATCGCCAAACCAAGCGAAGAGAAAAGCTATACAATAACTCTCAAGAAATTGACTGAACCTGAATACACAGTGGTTTAAAATATTTATCAGGCGCGCCAACTACAATAACAGGCGCGCCTTTAGAACGCGAAGCGTTAATGAAAATAAACGCGACGTGCTCTAGGCGCCCCTTTAGAACAGAGGCGGTACTTTTCCAAGGTTTATGAATGCAATTCTGGCCCGCCCTTTTTCAAAGGTAATGGGCAGCTTAAGCGTAGGTTTTCCATTCTCTTTTGTATTGGCACCGATACTCATTGCCGTATTTTGTAGGGACTGAGGTACTTTGGAGCCAACAGGGAAGAGAGGCTCAACCAACCGGGCCAATTCATGAACTCCAACAATTTTCAATGGAATTGTTCCCGAAAGGCGCCCCTTGCTATCGACCGTCAGCTTTCCTTGTGTCTCAAGGCTGATTTCACCCGATGAAACTTTCAGGTGCGTCAGGTTAAGCTCAATTTTTCCATCCTTTAATAGGTCCTGAACGCGTTTGACTTTGCCCTTTAATATCCCCTCGCCTTGTGGGACCTGTACAATGCCCTCAATATCTAGGGGGAGCTGAGTGGAAAAAGAGCTAGAAGCAAGCTGGTCTACCAATAAGGCAATATCAACACCCGCAGCACTGTCATTTTCTTGCTTAACATGCGCTTCAAGCAACTGGGCATCAAACCGGAGGGAGTTTTCAGTGGATCCTATTTGAAGTTGAGGCTGCTGAACAACAAGATCCATCCGCGAAAGACCACCCTCACTTTTAAGTCTGGAACTCCCCCGAAGATCTGCCCATGTGCCGTTATATGCAAGACCATTATAGGTAGTTGAAAGTTTTGTTGGGGTTCCTGCCTCAACAATTAAATGCCTAGGATTATAGGCCATTGAAATTATTTGAAAATCTTCGACATCAACCGAACTCTTCCCGTCTTCCATTTGTAAGGGGGAGCAGCTGAGTTCAAAGCGATAAGGATAACCGCCAATGCTTCTATCACCACAAGTTAGTTCACCGCCTTCAGCAGTAACCACTTCTTCCGTATTTCTCAAAAGGTCGCTGATCACTCCGCGGCCAACATACCAATAGGTGCTCCAAGCGCCAATAATCACTGCAAGAAATGAAAAAACGAGAATATAAATCGTTATAGAGGCAGAGCGCGGTGACTTTTTCTGCGGCATGTAATCTCCATTGTTGCCTAATACTCATAGCATTGCATAAGTCTTAGAAGACTGATACGCGATTACCAACATTTCTTTCCAAAGAGCTGCGCAATATGAGAGATTTTTGGGTATTCGGATATGGGTCTTTAATTTGGAACCCGGGCTTTAGATATGAGCGGGCCGAACAAGCCATTCTTTATGGAGCACACCGTTCACTCTGCATCTATTCATGGATACATCGGGGTACACAATCTGCCCCGGGGCTTGTTTTCGGACTGGATCGCGGCGGATCTTGCCACGGTGTTGCTTTTCATATCGCACCCGAAAATATTAAGCAAACAGTTGAGTATTTGCGGGAAAGAGAGCAGCAAACCCAAGTATACCTCGAAACATATCGTTCAGTTAAACTAACCAAATCCAGTCGCACTATAGCCAACGTTTTAGCGTTTGTTGTTGACCGCTCTCACACTCAATATGCAGGCGCTCTTCCCCTCGAAACTCAACTGAAAATTATCAGGAATGCAGAAGGGGCAAGCGGAAAAAACCATGAATATGTTGCAAATACAGCAGTGCATCTGCAGGAACTTGGTATTCGAGACAATAAACTTGATTGGCTACAAAGAAACCTCAAAGACCTATAGTTTTCATCGGAACATTTGCAAAGGGGACAAGAAAACTGAACTGTTCCTGTAGCTTTTAAAAACGAAATCCCATTCTCAAAGAGCCTCCGTGAACTTCGTAGTCCTCGGCGATAAGACTACTAAACTGGAGACGTGTCTCGAAACCAACGATCTGCTGCACATCAAGCCCAACACGGACAAGAGCGGCTCTATTTGTTATTGGGTACCATGTCCTAAAACTACTATTAGGAAAATTACGGAAAGTAACGGTAGATCCCCACTCATTCGCAGAGAGGAACAGGGCCCCAAGGTCAAGATAGATGCGGCTCACGGTTTCACTTCTTAAGTTTAAACGAGAACCGAATTCAATGGCTGGGTTAAATCCCCAAATGAACTTACTGTCACTTTCAAGGTTCAGGTTGAGATCACCCGCTCCAACTTCCGAGTAGCCAGCTTGGTGCAACCAGAATACGTCAAAGTCCAATATTGGACGAATATAATAGTCCTTCTTGAAAGGAACTCCCAATGAAACCCGTGCTCTCGAGAAAGCAAATCCGATATTTGCGGTGGCCTCACCTAAGGCTTGAATTATATTCTGGCTAATACGACGTCTGGACTTCCCCCATACATAACCACCACCGACGACGCCAGCAACGGTCCATGGACCTAACGCTTTTTCAAGTGATAAGGCTCCAGAAAGCGCAGTCGTCTTCAGCTTGCTAGGGACAATCGCTTGCTCATAAAATGTATTTGTTAGTGCGAGAGTATTTCCCCAAAACCAATTGTCGCCGAATGAATAATGTCCACCAAATTGAGGGCCAAATGTTGTTCCCCTCACACGTTCATCGCTTCCTTCAAACTCTTGAGTGCTACCTGCACCATCCAATTGTCCCCAAAGGCAGGCCTGCTTTCTAAAGCGTAAATCAGATGTAAATGCAGGGCAACTAAGAGATCTGGAAGCATTCCCAATCGCCAGTTGTGTTGCTGCCGCAACTGATGCTTGAGTAGATTGAGGTCCTATCGAGGTAAGAAAATTATTTAACTGGTTTGGATTTACTGTAGATAAAGCGGAGAATAACTGTTCGATAGAAGGCCCGCCATCACGTTTTCGTCGTTCTGTCTGTAAGGAATCATAATCCTGCCAAATCCCTTGCAGAACTCGTGCAACTTGTCTCGAATTTTGAGACAACTGTACATTCTTTGGCGTAAAATCAGCTTTTATATAAGATGGGCTAGAAATATTGGAGGTCGCAGAAAAAGACGGTGAATACTGATAAATGCCCGAGGGTGAGGTGAAAGTCAGGCTGTCGGAAGGTCTTAATCCATAATCAGCTCTCTGATCATAAGCATTAATAATCCCCTCAGTTTGATAGGGCCCTATAATAGGTTCAAATCCCTGATAGGCAGGCCAAGTGTTTTGTTCTTGTGGCGGTAATGACATATCAAGGCGATGAAGGACATTTTCAAACTGAGTCTCACCCGCACGAATACTGTCTCTACTCTCGGCAAATACCGCATTCACATGAAGTAAGGAGGTTATTACAATGCATATTGGCATGCTTGTTCTAGCAATACTCATCTTTTGCCTAATCTCCCTCAAAAAGCAAATAGATAAAATGACTTATACTACCAGAAACATCGAAATCTTTCTATTAATTAAGATATAATCATTACATGCACTAAGCAACACCATGTATATTTAGAATATACCAACAAGTAGAACTAAAAATATACTAAGAAATATCTGCGAAACAGGTTGTTAACTACCTTCGTCAAACTTCTCCAAACTCTTACAAGATAGGGTAATTGCAAAAATCACTGGAAGTGGGCTTTAGATGCACGATCATTCAAATGAAGCCAAAGAAGACAAGTCAGCTACTCTTAGTTTCTCAGAAAGTGGCCTGAGTAGCGATGAAGCGGCTGAACGACTAGAGGCCTATGGCCCAAATGCACTCGAAAAAATATCTACTCCCAAGTGGTTTTTATTTCTGAAAACCTTTTGGGGACCGATACCATGGCTTATTGAAATTGCAGTTGTCCTTTCTGCTGTGATTGGGCACTGGCAGGACTTTTCTATCATCTTATTTCTCTTGGTTTTTAATTCACTCATCGAGTTTACTCAAAGCAGCAAGGCAGCTGATGCGCTAGAAGCGCTCAAGTCTTCCATGGCATTGATCGCGAGGGTAAAAAGGGATGGAAAGTGGCAGGATATTGAAGCTTCAAAACTTGTTCCAGGAGATCTGATCAATATCGAAGGAGGCGATATAATCCCCGCTGACTGTATTATGGGGCCCGGTGAATACCTCTCTGTCGATCAATCCGCGTTAACTGGCGAATCTCTCCCGGTGTTCAGAAAATCTGGTGAAGAGGTATATTCTGGATCCATTGTAAAGAAGGGGTCGATGAACGCGTTTGTAAATAAAACCGGATCATCTACCTACTTTGGAAGCACTGCCAAGCTTGTACAAACTGCCGGCAATAAATCGCATTTCGAGGCTTCAGTCCTTTCAATTGGGCGCTATCTGATCTTTGGGACTTTGTTGCTTTCTCTCTTCATAATCTTCAAGGAAGTTTATAATTCACGCGATATTTTCAGTATAATTGAGCTGGTATTGGTGCTAGTCATAGCGTCCATTCCTGTAGCTATGCCAGCGGTTCTGTCTGTTACTATGGCTTTGGGTGCCATTGCCCTTTCCAAAAAACAAGCCATAGTTTCTCATTTACAAGCGATTGAAGAGCTTGCTGCGGTAGACACGCTTTGCTCAGATAAAACCGGAACTCTCACGAAAAACGAGCTCGCCCTAAAAGAGCCAATTCTGTTTGCTGCCTCATCTGAAAAAGGCTTAATTCTATCAGCAGCCCTCGCCTCACGAACCCAAGATAAAGACCCTATAGATATCTTGATTTCCAATAGCGCAGCAGCAGATGAACTTCAATCATATCATCAAGAGAGCTTCACTCCCTTTGACCCCGTAATAAAACGAACCGAAGCCACAATTGCTTTTGGAGATGATCATTTCATGGTCACGAAAGGGGCTCCAAAGGTAATTATAGATCTATGCAAAGATGAGGAACAGGTAAAAGCAGAAGCGTTAAAAAGCGTCGCGCTCCTAGCTCAACAAGGGCTTCGTTCACTGGCGGTCGCCAGAAGTGACACGAAAGGCGACCTGCAGCTACAAGGAATTCTCTCCTTGTATGACCCACCTAGAGATGATTCCAAGGAGGTGCTTCGGCAAACTATTTCCAATGGCATAAATGTAAAAATGATCACGGGTGATGATCTTGCCATTGGCAAGGAGATCGCGGGAGAGTTGGGACTTGGCACAGATCTTCACTTGGCTGATAAAGTCTTCCAAGATGTAGATGATATCAATGGCTTACCGGAGTCCATCGAAACTGAGATTGCAAACGCCGACGGTTTTGCAGGTGTTTTCCCAGAGCATAAGTATGCGATTGTCAGGTCACTGCAAAAGCAAGGCAAGATCGTCGCCATGACAGGCGATGGGGTTAATGATGCTCCAGCGTTAAAGCAGGCAGATGTGGGAATTGCCGTCTCAGGAGCAACCGATGCCGCCCGCTCTGCGGCTGATCTCATACTAACCTTACCGGGTCTTTCCGTAATAACGGAGGCTATTGAAGAGTCTAGGAAAATTTTCCTAAGAATGATCAGTTATGTCAACTACCGCGTAGCTATGACGATAAACCTGATGGCATTCGTCGCATCATCTGTCCTATTCCTTGAAGTTGTACCACTCACACCGATTATGATTGTTATGTTGGCTTTGTTAGATGACATCCCGATCATGACAATTGCCTATGACAACACGCACCTTTCTAAAGCTCCAATGAAGTGGCAGATCAAAAAGGTGCTCTTTCTGACAACGATTTTAGGTTTGTTTTCAGTGATAGAGAACTTTATTCTCATGTCTTTGGTCCAGCAGTACTTTATGGCTAGTGCTGATACCATGAAAACCACTATGTTCTTGCAGTTGGTTGTTGCAGGGCACCTGCTTTTGTTCATATGCAGACATGAAGGCTGGTTCTGGCAATTCCCACTCCCGTCCCCCATACTCTTTTCAAGCATCGTTACCACACAGCTTATAGCCGTATTGGTTTGTAAACTCGGCTTATTAGTGCCCCCCATTACTTGGGAAATAATCGGTTTTGTTTGGGCATATGCTCTTCTGTGGATGTTGATTTTGAACATAGTTCGAAAAACTGTCCAAAAATTTCAATAGGTTCCATAGATAGATAGTAAAATATAGTCCGTATCCCAGTAATGGAGCCTACCTCCTTACAAAGAGGCAGGCTATTGGAGCTTATAAAAGCTGCCCACTCTTGCTTTCATGGAAGGCGTAGTCACTGCGCACAGGGCTAAAATACTCACGCGTCAATGGCTTTTCCAAAAAGCTCTGTAGCTTTTTAAAATAGGAAGTGAAGTAAGGGCGGTGAAGTTGCACTTGTTCGAAATATTCCAAGCCTCGCCATGTTTCAAACAGCATTATACTTCTGGGATCATCTTGGGCATGGAGCATACTGGTATTAATAAACTCCTTTTCAAGGCGCATCCTATCAAGAACAGGTTTGATTGCACTATAGAAATTCTGTTCCTGACCTTCCTTCAAATACATTTTCACCACGACAACGAAAGGCTCTCCACTCATCTTGTATCTCCCATAACCGGAGCATGAAGTTTAGGCATTTGTGCCTCCATCACTTGTAAACTCTGCCCCGGTTACAAAATGGCTTTCTTCACTTGCAAGCCAAGCAACAAGGCTGGCAATATCTTTCGGATCCCCATAGCGGGGGATCGCCATGGCACTACGCTGCACATCTGCAAAAGGGCCATCAGCAGGGTTCATATCCGTATCAGTGGAACCTGGATGAATGATGTTTGCTGTGATCCCACGGGGTCCCAGATCCCGAGCAATACTCTTAGTGAAACCAACCAGAGCAGCTTTACTCAAATTATAAAGGCTAAGGCCCGGCATACCTGCTCGGCCCACAAGGTTTGAACCAATTGAAATAATTCGGCCGTTTTCCGGCATATGAACAGCAGCCGTTTGGGATGCAAAGAAGGTGGCTCTGGTATTTACCGAGATCGTTTTCTCAAAGTCTTCATAGGTGGATTCTTCAAAGGGTTTAACTGTGAAAATACCGGCATTGTTGACGAGAATGTCTATTTTCCCAAACCAGCTCGCAACTTGATCTACCGCACTCACTACAGCTTTTACATCAACACTGTCAGCGCAAACCGGAAGACACTTGCGGCCCAGTTTCTCTACCCCAGCAGCGATAGCCTGTGCCGCAGTAGCCGAGTTTACATAGGTAAACCCTACGTCAGCCCCCTCTTGGGCAAGCCGTTTTACAATGGCAGCTCCCATACCACGGCTTCCACCAGTAACGAGTGCAACTTTTCCATTCAGATCGCTCATTCTTTAAATTCCATTTTTGTAACGATTGACACATAATTGAATAATGGGCTTGAGAATGATGGTCAACTGTTTTATTTGATGATCGTTACATAAAGAGGAGCAACATGACTTCCAGAGGCCGGCCAAGAAAATTCGATAGAGACGCAGCGCTTAAAAGCGCAATGGTACTTTTCTGGGAGCAAGGATATGAAACCACCTCCATGAGCGACTTGGTAAGTTCCATGGGGATCAACTCTCCCAGCATATATGCAGCATTTGGCAGTAAGGAAGCGCTCTTTCTAGAGGCCCTGAAATTATACTGCCAGACGGATGGCGCTAGGGTTTGGGATGCGATGACGCAAGAAATTTCTGCCTTCAAAGCCGTTGAAGCTATGCTCATAACGAGCGCCAGAGAGTATACACGGAGTGATCGCCCTCACGGCTGCTTTGTTATTCTAGAGGCCCTCCACGGCCATGCAGGAAATGAAAGCATTCGCCAAGAGCTCTGCACCCTGCGGTCCGCAAATATCCGCAGATTAGCTCAGTATTTGGATCACAGTATGAGCGACAAAGAACAGGCACCTGATCTTGATTGGCAGGCCATCGCCCGCTTCATTGTGACCTTGCAGCAAGGCATGTCTATACAAGCGAGAGATGGAGAAACGATTGAAAATCTCTTAGAGGTCGCGAAACAAGGTACAAAGTGCTTTGAGTATCTTGTTGGCATACAGACCACATAGGCGGAGTGTAGGCCACTCCAGTTATTACAGAGGAAGAAAGCCGGTCTGGTTTTTTATTATGATGGGCCGATAGGTCATGGCACCACACTCGAAAACCAGTGTTTTTTCGATCAATGCTTCTTCGCAGCCTTTTGGAAGATCATAGATCACGCCTTCATCATGCCCCCCAAAAAACAGGTTTTCAGCATGATCCAGTTCACTAGGGCCAACAGTTTGGCGCAATTCAAAAACGGAGACCAGTAGATTTCCCTTTGCTTGATGCCTCCTGTTTTCCAGGCCCCATAATCCAAGCTGACTATCTTTTGTGCTCGTAGCAGCCCCTAAATGCCTGCCATATTCTTCAGCTTCTAAAGTTTTGGGCTTAGGCGTCGTCTCCAAAGGGCCATTATGGGGTTTGGCATTCAAAGCTGTGATATCAATCACTGGTACTTGGAAAGAAGATAGGGCATAGGCGACTAAACCTACCGCAAGAACAGACAAAACTACAAAAAATCTAGTCATAGTCCCCCCTCTTCCGCTTCACTTTCAGTAGACGTAAGTACCTGACTAGAAAAACTTTTGGCGCCCTTAGGAGGAGAAAATTCAAAAAGATCGCTTTTAAGGACAGATGATATTTTCCACTCACTAAACTTCATATGAGTTTGAGGTTCGCCCTCAATCTGATTGTAGGTCACAATCATATAAACTGGAAGTTTGGATTTCCTATCAACCCAGACTTGCCAGTCAATTGGATCACTGAAGTAAGCAAGGTGGTGTGCGGGGCCACTTTGTAACCTCTCCAAGCCAATATAGGAGGAGTGTTTGGCCCACCTTTCCATATCATCGCGAAAATGCTTTGTAACCAAATCGACACCGGGAAGTGTCAGCTGGTATTTTTCTCGCAAGACGGAGAATATGTCTTTGTCATCAAGGTCTATTTTCTCTGTCTTATATAAACTCCTTGTGACATCAAGGTATGAAAAATTACCTTCATTATAAAATATCCGGCTAACCCCATTCACCCTCGGAAGATCAAGAACAACCTTGTCTTCCTCTGCCAACTCTACAGAATACTTGTAGAAAAAATTCAGTGTTTCGAGGTTCTTAAAAATACGTTCTTCACTCACGAAAACGGTAAACTTAATTTGCTTGGCCTTGCCAATCTTCGATAATGCTTCAATTAGCATTACCTTGGCCCTCTCCTGTGTTTCTGCATGGGCCTTTCCAAAACCAAACAAAGCCAGCACAGCACACAGAGCAAAACACGTTAGTTTCTTTTTAAAATTAAACCAGGCCACAAGAAGTTTCCCACTCTGACTTCAAGATACTTCAAAACATCTGACGAATAGCTTTGAGTCACTCACTTTAGTGGCATCAAGTAAAAATCCCTCTAACCTATGGCTAAGAAGCCTCATAGTTCTCTTGCAAGTTTCCTCGTCCTCTCATGTGAGCCCAACCGGGCCGCGCAAAAAGAAACTTTCCCAGACCATATTTTTGAATACACCACCATAATAAAAGAGGCCCGCAAACCGCCGAAAACGTCACCAAGGCGGATAGAACATCAATACTTGGAAAAATGGCTGGCAAAACCATACGGGAAACGGCCATTGGAAAGAAAAAACTCAAATAGATAACCAAAGAATTTCTGCCACAGCCCCTTATAAACGCAAAACCCCTAGCCTTCGTAATTAAGGCAGACACACATACCACGGCAATAGCGCCCAACCCTCCCAAACACAGGGATACGGCGGGATGGGTATCTTCTCCGTAAAAGACCAGATATCCATTCAAGAACGCCCAGAAAACCAAGAAAAGAGAGGCGAGTGATTTTTGTTCCTTCACACGGGAAGCTACTTTAAAAATTAAGGGAGAAAAGCTGAAACCAATATAAAAATAGATGAAATACTGTGTGAAATTATCAAGGACCAGCCACCCACTATCTACATTCGCGACCTGCATTCCTATAGTAGAACAAATAGCGATAAGGGCGGGAACTTTAGAATCATGAAGGAGTTTAATGGAGATAAAAAACAAAGGAAGAATATAGATAAACCAAAGGGTTCCAAAGGGCTCTATAAAAGAGAGGAGATACAGTTTCAAAACTTCGCTCCAACCGTATTCACCGGTGAATGAAGGAAGTTTCAATACAAACTGGATGGAAAGCCATAAAATGTAGAAATACGCAAAATGCAGGAGTTTCCTATCAAGATAGGTTACCCAGTTTTGCTGAACAGTCCGGACTATAAATAGTCCAGAAATCATAAAAAATGCAGGCATTCTAAATGGTTTAGCGAAAGCAACCAGATCGCCCATCCAGCCGGTCGAACCAAGTGCCGCTTCCACGCCAAGCGTGGAGTGCATCATTACCACAAAAATGATGCAGATGCCCTTCGCATAATCAACCCAATCTACTCGATCCGCTTTTGTAGCAGTTGAATGCCCCATACCACCCCATCTGTAAAAAGAGATAGGGTTTACTTTAAATAGAATTTTATCAAAGTGGTGCGCTAGATATCACTGAATCAATTAGATTTGTTTTCTTGGTTAATGGTGGCGGAAAGAGGCCCATGTACCTTTTGCAGATACTTTTTGCTAGGTTTATTCATTTCGCCACGGGCTAATTCGATCAGTACCACCAGTATTCTGTTTTGAAGTTGTCTCGTCATCTTCTTGATTGTGACGAGAAGATTGCCAGTCATCTTCATCCAAATCCACGACACCGTCACGGTTTCGTGGCCGGGAATACCCATCAACATTGACGTTTTTAATCGTCATGTTCGCCGCAAGATATCGGCCAATCGCGCTACGTACGGGCGGGATAAACAGAATAAGGCCGATAGAATCAGTAAAGAAACCGGGTATTAAGAGCATTATGCCCGCGACCACAATCATCGCCCCATGCATTATTTCTTCATTGGGTACCCGACCCGCATCAAGCTCTTTGCGCATTTTCATCAGCAGGCTTAGGCCCTGATAGCGCAGTAAAGCAGTGCCCGCCACGGCAGATGCCACCGTCAGCAAAATTGTGGGAAGTGCGCCGATAGCACTACCAACTTGAATAAAAAGATAAATTTCGATCGTTGGGACCAAAATAAAGGCGGCAAGAATAATCAGTCCGATTGGCATTTGTCTCGTTTCATTTCGTTCTAACCCTTCATAAATAGGTACATTTGTTTCATATTACGAGTGCCGAAAAGCCCATGAAGGTATATTAGAGGATTGCGTCTAACAAAGTGAAAATACAAAATATTATTTTTATGGGCTTTTGCCCTCCTTTTGACTGGAAGTTGCGCGAAGAAACCTTAAATTAGTGACAGACACTATAAAAATCGTTAGAGCCACATAACTTTAGTGGTCCTGCTGGGGTGGTAGAACCTCGGTACGTGGATAAGGGATTGGTCGGTAGCACGGCATGAGCGAAATTTTCGACGTATATAACATCATATTTCTAGTAGCAGCCGTGTTGATTTTTCTCCGGCTCCGTTCTGTACTTGGCAAACGTACTGGGAGCGAAAGACCTCCGTTTGACCCCTATTCCATCCGACAGGACAAGGATCAGACACGCGCCTCCAAAACCAGCGATAATGTAATACAGATGCCTGGTAATGAAGAGAAGCAGTCGTCACAACAAAATACCGAAGAGCTCAAAGCACAAGCCCAAACTGCTATCAATCAGGTTGCGCCTGAAGGGTCTGACCTACACCAGAAGCTCAGCCAGATTCTGGAATACGAACCAGGGTTCAACCCAAAGGAATTTCTCAAAGGGGCCGGCATGGCCTACGAGATGATCATTGTTGCATTTGCGCAAGGTGACACGAAAGCACTGAAAGACCTGCTCTCCGAAGATGTTTACGCGGGCTTTACCCAAGCAATTAATGACAGAAACTCCCGCGGGGAAACCGTAGAATCAACCTTCATTGGCATTGATCGCTCCAGCATCCAAGATGTTCAGCTGGTTGACAAAAAAACCCACATCACCGTCCGTCTGACGAGCCAGCTCATTTCAGTGACAAAAAACTCGGATGGGCAAGTCATCGATGGCGACCCAACACAGGTGAGCAACGTTACGGATATCTGGACATTTAGCCGCGTCTTGGGCTCCAATGATCCAAACTGGAAACTTGTGGCAACTGAATCGGTAGGATGATTGGACAGCCTGTACATCGGCTTCCGAAATTCTTAGTAAACCTTCTTTTCATAGTTTGTCTGGCTCAAGTACTTTTGGCCGCAAACAGCAAAGCTTTTGCAAAAGAAACATTCGTTCCGATTAGCTATTTAGAAATTCCCAATTGGGCTGCAGAGGATCACTCTGCGGCCTTTTCCGTGTTTTCCAAACATTGCCAACGACTTCTGGAACTACCGGACAAGGGCTTCCATATTGTTTGTAAAAAAGCCCTTGAGATGGATCAGGCGGAGACAAAAAGTTTCAGAGACTTTTTCGAGCGCCACTTTCAAGCCTACAAGATCTCGAAAAACGGCTTCATAACGGGGTATTATCAACCCGAAGTAGACGCATCACTACATCAGACAGATCAATACAACATTCCTCTTTATAGATTCCCTAAAGGGGTCAAAAACCTTCCAGACAGGCAAGCAGTCATGGAGGGAGCACTATCGAATAAAGGTCTTGAACTTGTTTGGTTAAAAGACCCAGTCGAAGCCTTCTTTATTGCCATTCAGGGCTCCGCTCTTTTAAGAATGCAGGACAAGAGCCTCTACAGTCTTCGCTATGCAGGGAAATCCGGTCACCCCTATACTCCCATTGGCCGTATCTTGATCGAAAAAGGTGATATTTCCAGAGACAAGATGTCGATGCAGGCAATTAAAAGCTGGCTCAATGCACATCCAGAGCAAATTGATGATATTTTGACCCAGAACAAGTCCTATATCTTCTTTGATCTTATTAAAATTGAGCGGAAGAACTCAGCTCCAATCGGTGGAGCTGGGCTTCCTTTGAAGGCCGGTTACAGCCTTGCCGTTGACCTTAATTTCCACGGGTATGGTACGCCTATATTTCTGAGCGGTTCTAACGTTCCTGTTACACAACAGAGTGCGCCTTTTGCCCGTCTGCTCATAGCTCAGGATACTGGCTCCGCAATTATAGGGGCCGCGCGCGGTGATCTTTATGTAGGAACTGGTAAAAGTGCAGGTGCACTAGCAGGGCAATTGCAGCATCGTGTCCAGTTTTTTAGTCTGCTTCCCAAAGCCAACGAGATCGCCCTCGAAAGAAAACAATGAATACTAGCGGTCCAAAAAAGAAAAAAGGAAAAGAACTTTCTGCAGAGGACAAACGCCTGTGGAGCAAGGTTGCACAAACTTTAACGCCTCTTCACCCAGAAACGTTCAGCTTTGAGGATATAGATCCACCTAGCCCCGAGATACAAAAGGCGGCTGTAGATCACAAAGCAGCTAAACAACCCCAATTAACATCGACAGAAAAAAATCTGCGTAAATCAGCCCGCTTGGGTACGCCTGTAACTGCGCCGGTTCCGCCACTTGCAAAAATGCCACGCAAAACCCGCAAGCGTGTTGCGAAGGGCGGAGGCCGAATGATTGATGCCCGAATAGATCTTCACGGCCTTACTCAACATCAGGCCCATGATCGTTTACGAGGCTTTTTGCATCACAGTCAGCAGCAAGGTTACGCACTGGTTCTCGTTATAACAGGGAAGGGCACTCCCACTGCCCACAACGCTTACGCGGGAGAGCGCGGCGTGTTACGACGCGTAGTTCCACATTGGTTGTCACTACCTGACTTCCGGCATTTAATAATAGGATTTGAAGCGGCGCACACCTCCCACGGAGGAGACGGAGCCATTTACGTTCAAATACGTAAAAGACGCGATTCATCTAGGGATTACTTATGACTCCATTTGGTGCAAAAATTAGAGAGTTCAGACAAAAGCGCAACATTACATTAAAAGAGATGGCAGCAGCGCTTTCTGTTTCCAGCGCCTACCTTTCTGCCCTTGAGCATGGTAAACGTGGCAAACCTACTTGGTATATGGTTCAAAGGATTATTACCTACTTCAACGTAATTTGGGACGAGGCTGAGGAGCTTCAAAGGCTCGCTGAAGTTTCAAACCCCCGTATCACCATAGATACGGGAGGACTGCACCCCAAAGCGACCGAATTGACGAATGTGCTTTCCAACAAAATTGGCGGATTATCAGAGGAATCGATTGACCATCTTCTACATCAGTTACGCGTTGTCTCAGTGAAAGACAGTCTTTGAAAAGACCATCAGAATCTACGAGGACATAGTTTACAGCTAAACTTCTTTACCTACTAATACCTTGAAGAGACACAATCGAATCTGCGGATAGCGAAATGACCCCTACAACCTTAAACATCGACCACATTCTGGAGGCTGGGCAGCTTCAAGAAGAATTTGACGTTATTGTAAAGGAACAGGGGGGAGACGGGAATAACCCCAAAGTCCGAAACCTTATTCTCTCGCGCCTTAAAGAGGTCCAGTCAAATGGCCGCTCTGAAATTGAGAAAATGCTGCTGGACGATGGGGCAGGGCGGCGATGTTCTGAACGGCTATCTGCTCTTCAGGATCTGATTATCCAGGCAATTTATGATTTTGCACGCTCACATATTTATAGAAACGAAAACCCTAGCAAAGGTGAGCGTATCGCAGTAATTGCGGTGGGGGGCTATGGACGGGGTACGCTTGCCCCACAGTCAGATGTAGACCTGTTGTTTGTCTGGCCCTACAAGAAAACCCCTTGGGGCGAGCAGATGATCGAGTACATCCTTTATCTGCTCTGGGATCTGGGACTTAAGGTAGGTCACTCCACAAGAAGTCTTGATGAATGTATCCATCATGCCCGCGAAGACATAACTGTCCGTACCTCCATACTTGAAGCTCGTCATGTTTGGGGCGACATAGAGCTTTTCGAGCACCTACAGGATCGGTTTGATAAAGAGATCGTAGTTGGCACAGGTGCCGAGTTTATTGCAGAAAAGCTCGCTGAACGCGATGAACGACACGACCGCCAAGGAAACTCACGCTATATGGTGGAGCCGAATGTAAAGGAAGGGAAGGGAGGACAAAGAGATCTCAATACTCTCTTCTGGATTGGCAAATACTTCTACCGTGTTCCCAATGGTGTCGACCTTGTAGACAAAGGTGTCTATTCACGAAGGCAGCTAAACAAGTTTAGGAAAGCCCAAGACTTTCTATGGGCTGTCCGGTGCCATCTGCACTTCCTCACAAAACGGCCCGATGACCGCTTAACATTCGATGTACAGCAAGAAATAGCAGCTCGCCTCGGATATAAAGACCATCCGGGCATGCGGGCCGTTGAACGCTTTATGAAGCACTACTTTCTCGTCGCCAAGGATGTGGGAGATCTTACTCGCATCTTTTCCGCGGCGCTTGAAGAGCAGCATGTAAAGTCTGCTCCTAGGATTTCCCGCTTTTTTGAAAAAATCGTACCTTTCAAAAAGAAGCGCATGCAATCCATCAAGGGTACAAAGGATTTCCTTGCTGTAAATGGGAGAATTGTCGCTGCGAACGATGAAGTCTTTAAAAAAGACCCTGTCAATTTAGTACGTATTTTTTACTTACTGGATACGCAAAATCTGGACATGCATCCCGAACTTCTAAAATGCATTCGCCGCTCGCTGCGCCTGATTACAGATGATCTACGCCAAAATATCCAAGCTAACCGGCTGTTTATTAAGATATTAACCAGTCGTAGCGATCCAGAGGCCGTTCTTCGGGCAATGAGTGAAGCTGGAGTGCTTGGTCGCTTTCTTCCCGAATTCGGAAAAGTCATCGCGATGATGCAGTTTAGTATGTACCATCACTATACTGTTGATGAGCACCTACTAAGGTCCGTTGGCATACTATCCGAAATTGAACGCGGGCTGGGAGAAGATGACCATCCCCTGTCTACGGACCTCATTAAAACAATCCCTAGTCGAAAAGTACTTTATGTTGCCATGTTACTGCATGACATTGCGAAGGGAAGGCCAGAAGATCACTCAATCGAAGGGGCAAGCATTGCAAGAACTATTTGTCCAAGGCTAGGTCTTTCAGTCTCCGAGACTGATACCGTTGCGTGGCTGATCGAGTACCACTTGGAAATGAGTACAATTGCTCAATCCAGAGATTTGAACGACCCTCAGACGATTAAGGATTTTTGCAATAAGGTCCAAAGTCTGGAACGCCTCAAACTTCTCCTCATCCTGACAGTTGCGGATATACGTGCAGTAGGGCCAAAGGTTTTCAATGGTTGGAAAGGCCAGTTGCTGCGGACTCTGTATTTTGAAAGTGAGACCGTGTTATCCGGTGGTCACGGGCAACTGACCAATAAAGAAAAAGTGGAACAGTCCAAAAGAGAACTTTCCACCACACTCGAAGCTCTGCAATGGTCTGATGAAGACATCGAATCCTGCTTGTCCCGGCATTATGACGCGTACTGGTTAAGAGTGGATTTGAACAGAAAAATCCAGCACGCAACGATGATAAGGGAGATGGAGCAGAAAGGGGAGCTTCTTTCAACTCTGATCAAGCCCCATACTTTTGAAGCTGTCACGGAAATTACTGTTGTCGCACCGGACCATCCTCGTCTTCTTTCCATTATTGCTCACGCTTGTTTTGCCTCAGGTGCCAATATTGTGGATGCCCAAATTGACACAACAACGAGTGGCCTTGCAGTTGACACCATTTTCATTCGCCGTGAACTTCCCGAAGATAAAGATGAAAAGCGGCGCGGCGAACGCATAGGCTCCCATATCAAATTGGCCCTGCAAGGATCGGCCCCGAAAATCAGCCGGACACAAATCAAGCAGGCAACCAACCACAGAAGTAAGGCCTTTGAGCTGGACACGACTGTTCACGCGAGCAATTCGTGGTCCCATGACTATACGGTCTTGGAAGTAATAGGGCTTGATAGACCAGGCCTTCTTTTTGATCTGACAAAAGCGATTTCTTCCCTAAATTTGAATATCGCATCCGCACATGTTGTCACATTCGGCGAACGTGCCGTGGATGTTTTCTACGTTACTGACCTGACTGGTGGAAAGGTGAGTAATGTTGGACGCCAAGAAACAATACGCTCCACGCTAATTAAGGCGTTTGAGGGCCAGACAAATACCGAGAAACCTAAAAAGGTCCGTCGGCGTCCCAAAAGACTAGCGAGCTAACTTAATAGATGAATCTCTTCAAAAACTTTGCCAAGGTCGGCGGAGCAACAATGCTCAGTCGGCTACTCGGCTTTTTACGGGATGTGCTCCTTGCTGCCTTTGTTGGCACGGGGCCAGTAGCCGACGCCTTTGTCGTGGCCTTCCGGCTCCCCAATCTTTTCAGACGCCTTTTTGCCGAAGGGGCTTTTAACTCCGCGTTTGTGCCGCTGTTTGGCAGATCCCTAGAAGAGCAGGGAAAGGAAAAAGCCCGTCAGTTTGCAGGTGAAGTGGCTGCGTTCTTGTTCTGGACACTCCTCATTATAACCGCAGTTGCAGAAGTGGCGATGCCTGCCTTAGTGTTAGTGCTGGCACCAGGATTTTTTGAAGAGCCTGACAAATTCGAACTCACGGTTCTTATGTCACGCATCGCATTCCCGTACTTGCTGTTTATGTCTTTACTGGCATTTATCAGTGGTATTTTGAATACCTTCCAGCGATTTACGGCGGCAGCTCTAGCTCCTGTCATGCTTAATGTGGTCATGTCTATTGTCCTGCTTGGAATTGGCCTGAGCGGGCTTCCACCCGGCAAAACTGTAGGCACCATTTTGGTGTGGGGCATAGCGGTTTCAGGAGTGGTTCAACTGGCATTCGTCGCCTTTGATTTACGCCGCCTTGGGTTCAAAATTCCCTTGGTTCGCCCAAAGTGGACACCTAATATCAAACGCCTGTTGGTTTTGGGTCTTCCAGGGGTTATTGCTGGCGGTATTACTCAAATCAATATTACCGTGGGTACAATTATTGCCTCCCTGCAAGACGGGGCCAACTCTTTCCTTTACTACGCAGACAGGGTCTACCAACTCCCTCTGGGGGTGGTCGGCATAGCAATTGGAGTTGTGCTTCTCCCAAGCCTTACCCGGCAACTGCGCTCAGGAAACCTGCTGGAAGCACGCAATTCCCAAAACCGTTCTTTAGAGTTTGCCTTAGCCCTCACATTACCCGCAGCTATCGCCCTACTGGTTATTCCGCACGAAATTATTTCAGTCCTTTTCCAACGTGGGCAATTTGGCGAGGAAGCAGTTCAAAAAACATCGGCGGCACTTGTCGCTTTCGCTGTAGGCTTGCCAGCCTTTGTTGTAAACAAAGTTCTCTCTCCCGCTTATTTCGCTCGGGAGGACACAAAAACCCCTATGGTATTTGCGGCAATAGCAATGGTCGTAAACGTTGTTCTGGCAGTCTCCCTGTTTCCCTATTTAGAGCATGTAGGCATTGCTGTAGCCTCATCGGCGGCAGGTTGGATAAACACCCTTTTATTAGCCATTGTACTTAAAAGAAGGGATCATTTCGAATTCGATACGATTTCTCTTCGCCGAATTCCGCTATTGGTAATCGCCAGTCTTTTGATGGGTGCCGCATTGTGGTTTGGAGCCTTAATGCTAGAACCTTTATATTATTCCGAGTTTTTTGCAGTTCGTGCTGCAGAACTCCTCATTCTTGTAGGTGGCGGAATGGTGTTCTTTGCACTTTTTGTTCAGCTAACTGGAGCCGTAGATTTGCTTGGTCAAATGAAACGTTTACGCCGCCGGTAAGCCAAGGGAATCTATGAAACAGTTTTCGCTTGCGCTTTTTGGTGTACATGTTCATAAAACACCCCGTTTTGCGCAGTAAATGCGCGCCCCCACAGGCCCTTCCAACAGGCCGAAGCTATTAGGGAAATAAATTATGTCGGCTTTTCAGCCTCGCGTTTTCTCCGGTGTTCAACCCACTGGTAACCTGCACCTTGGAAATTACCTCGGCGCTATCTCACGGTTTGTTCCATTACAGGACCAAATGCCCTCCATGTACTGTGTCGTGGATTCCCACGCTATCACTGTATGGCAAAACCCGGAGGAGTTAACGCACAGCACCCGCGAGGTTACTGCAGCTTATCTTGCAGCTGGCGTAGATCCAAAGAAAGCGATTATCTTCAACCAAAGTCAGGTTCGAGAGCACACAGAACTGGCTTGGATTTTCAACTGTATCGCTCGTATGGGCTGGTTGAAACGGATGACCCAGTTCAAAGATAAAGCCGGAAAGAACGCCGAAAACGCTTCCGTTGGCCTGTTTGCCTATCCAAATTTGATGGCTGCCGATATTTTGGCTTATCGCGCAACTCATGTTCCTGTGGGTGATGACCAAAAACAACATCTCGAGCTGACACGCGATATTGCACAGAAGTTCAACAACGACTTTGCAGAGCGTATCAAAGAGCTTGGACTTGGCGTTGCGAACCCAAATCCATCGCCAGAATCGCCAGATGAACTGTATTTTCCAATTACAGAACCAATGATTGCAGGACCTGCAACACGCATTATGAGTCTGCGGGATGGTTCTAAGAAAATGTCAAAGTCTGACCCCTCTGATCTTTCCCGCATCAATCTGACCGATGATGCTGACATGATCGCGAAGAAGATCAAAAAAGCAAAGACAGACGCAGAGCCGCTTCCAAGCGAAGTCGGCGGGCTGGAAGGTCGCAAAGAAGCTGACAATCTGGTTGGTATCTATGCAGCCCTGAGCGGAGACAGTAAGAGTAAGGTACTCGCTGATTTTGGCGGACAGCAGTTCTCAGCATTCAAGCCAGCCCTTTCTGAACTGGCCGTCACCAAGCTGGCGCCAATGGCTGACGAAATGCGCCGTTTGATGGATGATCCTCAAAGTATCGAGGCGGTTCTACGTGATGGCGCAGAGCGTGCCTCAGAAATTGCGGAACCTATTCTGCACGATGTACGTCGTATCCTGGGCTTCCTGGAAGTCCGCCGATAAGCATCCCTTAATTAAGCCCCCATACTAAGAGTGGGGGCTTAAAGTAGTGTTTGGGCGCGTGTCTTTAGCCGGAAACCGATATCCACTTTTAGGCGATACACATTAATCCTCTGATAGTCTCCCGTTCACCTCTACACTGCCGATAAGGTAAACCTCGTTTCTTTCAAACAAACCTGTAAACAACAGAGAATAGTTGGTTAAAATACGGCTATACATGTATGCTTGTTGACAGATTGCCACCTTGCCGCCTACATCCTATGTTGAAGAATTCATAGAACTTTCCTTCGAAACTCTACAGGTGGCTGGAGCTGTATGACAGAAACTCGAATAGACCAATGCTTTGCATCTCTAAAAAAAGAGGGGCGTCCTGCACTCGTAACCTTTATTACGGCTGGAGATCCCGACTTAGAAGTGTCAAGTGAGATACTGGGTGCTCTTCCTGCTGCTGGTAGTGATATAATCGAGCTCGGAATGCCGTTTTCTGACCCGATGGCGGAAGGTATTCCAATTCAGCTTGCTAGCCAGCGCGCTTTATCTAATGGCCAAACCATGGATAAAACCCTGCAAATGGTTCGAGAGTTTCGCAAGAAGGACAATACAACTCCTATTGTACTGATGGGATATTATAACCCCATCTATGTCCGTGGCTCTACAAACTTTGTTAAAGAAGCTAAGGATGCAGGCGCCGATGGGCTCATCATCGTGGATGTTCCTGCTGAAGAAGATCACGAATTATGTATTCCAGCCCTTGAAGGGGGCTTGAATTTTATCCGTTTAGCCACACCTACATCAGATGATGTCCGGCTACCGACAATCTTGAAAAATACATCAGGCTTTGTTTATTACGTATCGGTAACTGGGGTTACCGGCTCTGAGATAAAAAATAAAGCTGATGTTGCCACTGCGGTTAAACGTATAAAGAAGTATACCGATTTGCCCGTTGCTGTAGGGTTTGGCGTTAAAACTGCCGAAGATGCGGCTACAATCGGAAAAGACGCCGATGGCGTTGTCGTAGGTTCAGTTCTGGTTGAAGCAGTTCGCAAGAGCTTGGACCAGAATGAGAAACCAACAGCGCAAACGGTAACTGCGGTTACTGACATCGTAAAGTCTTTACGTTCTGGCGTCGAAAAAGCTAGAAGCTAGACTTTCAACTTTGGCAGCGCAGAGTATTGTGCTGCCCAACATACAATAACATCAACAACTGGCGGGGCTGCCCGTGAACTGGATTAACAACGTCGTTCGACCGAAAATTCGCAGCTTTCTTGAAAAGCGCGAAATGCCGGAGAACCTTTGGATTAAATGCCCTGAAACGGGCGAAATGGTATTTCATAGGGATTTGGAAGCTAACCAATGGGTTATTCCAAACTCTAATTTCCATATGCGCATTTCAGGGGCAAAGCGCTTTGAGTATTTCTTTGATGAGGGGAAATACGATAAAGTTGAAACGCCAGAAGTTGCTTTGGATCCACTCAAATTTCGCGATCAAAAGCGCTATGTTGATCGTCTGAAAGATGCGAAAGCCAAAACAAATCTGGATGATTCCGTCCTCGTGGGCAAAGGTAAGGTGAATGGTCTTGAAATGACCGCAGCCGCACAAGACTTTGCCTTTATGGGTGGCTCATTAGGCATGGCTGCTGGTGATGCAATCATCAAAGGCATGGAAACGGCTGTCGAAAACAAGACACCGTTTATTATGTTCGCAGCCTCGGGCGGAGCACGCATGCAAGAAGGCATTTTGTCTTTGATGCAGTTGCCCCGTACAACAGTTGGCGTGCAAATGCTGCGCGACGCTGGCCTGCCTTACATTGTTGTGCTGACCAACCCGACAACCGGCGGCGTAACAGCTTCCTATGCAATGCTGGGCGATGTGCATATTGCCGAGCCAGGTGCATTGATTGGCTTTGCAGGTCAACGGGTTATCGAGCAAACCATTCGTGAAAAACTTCCAGAAGGTTTCCAGCGTTCCGAATATCTTTGGGAACATGGTATGGTGGACATGGTCGTTCATCGTCACGAAATAAAAGAAACCATTTCGCGAACCTGTAACATTTTGATGAAGCGGGATAAAAGTATTCCGCCACAAGAAGTGACAGATGTGCCCTCCACGGAGGTCTTGCCTTCAACCGAAAGCACAGCACAAGGCTAATTGTGATTTTCTAAGAAACTCCCAATTTCCCTGTTTTATGATAGAGTCCGGCTTGTTGAGCCGGACTTTTTCTTTACCCTTCAATGAATACTCAAGGCAGCTGCACCCCATGAACCTTGTAGAAAACGCCCTTGAACGACTAATGAAATTACATCCAGCCGAAATTGACCTTTCGCTGGAGCGTATGACCAGAGTGCTTGATGCTTTGGGAAACCCTGAAAAGCACCTGCCTCCAGTGTTTCACGTTGCAGGTACCAACGGAAAGGGTTCCACAAGCGCATTTATTCGTGCTCTATTGGAAAGCCTTGGCAAACGCGTTCACGTTTACTCCTCTCCGCATCTTGTTTCATTCAACGAACGCATCCGGTTAGGATCAACAGGCAAGTTTGTTGAAGATGAAAGGCTTCTTGAGGCTTTGGAAGCTGTAGAAAAAGCAGCAGCAGGGCAATCCATTACCTTCTTTGAAGCAACCACCGCTGCCGCCCTGTGGCTTTTTGCTAGTGACCGCGCAGACTATCTGGTTCTTGAAGTGGGGCTTGGCGGAAAGCTTGATGCAACAAATGTCATTAATACCCCCTTAGTCAGCGTGATAACCCCCATCGCCAAAGACCACGAGAACTTCTTAGGAAATAACCTAGAGGACATCGCGAAAGAAAAAGCAGGGATCATAAAGCGGGGGCGACCTATTGTTAGTGCACAGCAGACCAATGCGCCCCACAGGGTGATCGAAAGACAGGCACAAAGGTGCCAAGCACAAATCTATTTCTCCGGACAGGAGTTTGTCTGCTGGGAGGAGGGAGGACGTCTGGTTTATCAAGATGAGCAGGGACTCTTGGAGTTCTCCATGCCCAAACTTGCCGGACACCATCAGGTCGATAATGCTGGCCTTGCAATTGCAGCGTTGAGAACAACAGGTCTTCTGTCAGACATCGATGAACAGCAATCATGCGAGAAAGCTCTGCGCAAGGCAAAGTGGCCAGCCCGCCTGCAACCCCTTTACAAGGGAGATCTTCTCAAACTTCTTCCCGAGTCGACCGAGATATGGATAGATGGGGGACATAACCCTCAGGCTGGTGAGGTCATCTCGTCATTTCTTGCTGATTTGGAAGAAAAGGCTCCAAAGCCCGTCTTTCTGGTGAGCGGAATGATGCAAACCAAAGATCCGATCGGATTCTACCAGTGTTTTGAAGGTTTGGTCAGTCATGTCTATTGCATTCCGCTTTCTTCAACAAATGCTGGTCGCCCACCTGAGGAAATAAAAGCCTTTGCCAAGGCCGCCCGCCTGAAAGCATCTCAGTTTTCAACTCTCTCAGAAGCTTTGACTGACTTGAACAAGAAGCTGGAGAAACTTGACCAGCCTGCTCGTATCCTGTTTTGTGGCTCTTTGTATCTGGCCGGTGAGCTCCTCAAGCTCAATGGAACTCCACCAGAATAAAATTCATTTCGATATAGAAATAACATAGGAAAAGAGGGGGGTACCCCTCTTTTCTGGTCCTTCAATTATTCCATGCCTTCAAACAGCGCGGTTGATAAGTACCGCTCCGCAAAACTTGGAATAATGACGACAATATTCTTGCCCACCATTTCCTCACGTTGTCCGACTTCAATCGCCGCAGATAAAGCTGCGCCGGAAGAAATCCCAACTGGAATACCTTCGGTCCGTGCGACTTCCCGAGCCAGTTCGAAAGCTCTCTCATTTTCCACTGTAACAACTTCATCGTAAACAGAAGTGTCCAGAACAGCAGGAGCAAAGCCTGCACCGATACCTTGAATCTTATGGGGACCCGGTTCACCGCCAGACAGAACAGGACTAGCCGAAGGCTCTACCGCAACAACATGTAGATCAGGATTCTTTTTCTTCAAAACCTGCGACACACCGGTAATGGTCCCGCCTGTCCCAATTCCCGAAACAAACGCATCCACATTGCCACTGGTATCATTCCAGATTTCTTCCGCAGTCGTCTTGCGGTGAATTTCTGGGTTGGCAGGGTTTTCAAACTGCTGCGGAATAACAGAATCCGGTATCTGCGTGCACAATTCATCTGCCTTAGCAATTGCGCCCTTCATGCCCTTTGCTCCCTCGGTCAAAACGAGTTCTGCTCCCAAGAGCTTGAGCATCTTACGCCGTTCAACCGACATGGTTTCAGGCATAACAAGGATAAGACGGTATCCTTTCGAAGCAGCGACAAAAGCAAGAGCAATTCCGGTATTACCAGAGGTCGGCTCAATAAGAGTTGTTTGACCTGGGCTTATTTTACCTGCTTCCTCCATCGCCTCAACCATGGCGACACCAATGCGGTCTTTCACGCTGGAGATCGGATTAAAGAACTCTAGTTTGGCTAGAATATTTGCCTTAACTCCATGCTTTGTAGCTAAGCGATCCAAACGAACAATTGGTGTATTGCCGATTGTTTCGGTGATAGAAGAATAAATTTTGCCGCGGCCAGCTGCTGAAGCACTCATCGAAATCCTCCAAGTTTATTATTAGATCAATCTAGGTGATACAAATTATCTTGAATGCACTTTAGGACGCATATTTGAATGAGGCTAGGCTAGATAAATAGTAAAACCAAACCAAAAAGAAATTTACTACCAGAACCGGCTATAAATTTAGAAATACATGCCCATTAAAGTAGATATTAGAATTCTATAATAAGTGTAAAAGCCTCGGAAGCTCCCTCATATCTGAAAAAGGCGTAGCTCCAGAACCGATGACTTGCTCTTGATCCAAAAAAGAATTCTGCATATACGCCAAGACACTCATGCCTGCGGCCTTTGCCCCGACTATGCCCGCCATACTATCTTCTATGACAACGCACTGATCGGGAGTGTATCCCATTTCACGGGCCGCATAGAGGAACACATCGGGCGCGGGCTTACCATTTTCAACATCTTGAGCGGAATAGAGAACCTCTTGAAAATATTTAAGTAAACCAGCTGCCCCAAGCGTGGTGTGCATTTTTGCATAGCTTCCGGAGGAGGCAACACAAAAGGGAACAGAGCACTCTTTCAATCTCAATATCTGGCCTTCAATATTCGCGATAGGGTCTATGCCTTTTTGAAATGCCTTTATATCCGCTTGCCGAACCTGATCGATCCAGTTGATAGGCAGAAGACAAGCTGAAAGCGTTTCCAGCTCTCCCTTCACAGCCCCTAAAGACAACCCCTGAAAGCGTCTTTGGCACTCCTCAGGGGACAGGTCTAACCCCAAGTCCTCAGCAAATCTTGATAGGATTTCATTGGCAATCGTTTCGGTATCTACCAAAACACCGTCACAATCAAAAATTACCAATCTTGGAGGCATGATGAGTTACTCCCAATAAGACCTTAAGGCATTGAGACGTTTCATTGAAACAGCTCAATGCCTTAACCTGTTGTTTAGGCGCGTATCTTTAACCGAAAACCGTCATCCACTTTTCGGCGATACACTCTAGTGACTTCCAGAGGAACCGAAGCCGCCAGTTCCCCGATCTGTCTCATCCAGTTCGGTCACTTCCTCAGTTGCCATTTGAACAACAGGAGCAATTACCATTTGAGCTATCCGCATACCGCGTTCAATTATGAAAGGCTTCCTTCCGTGATTAATGAGGATCACCTTCACTTCACCACGATAATCAGAATCGACAGTTCCAGGGGAGTTCAGCACTGTCACTGCGTGTTTTGCTGCCAAACCAGAGCGAGGACGAACTTGCCCCTCAAACCCTCTAGGTATCTCCATTGATAAGCCTGTCTCAATCAAAGCATGCTCGCCGGGCAATAGTTCAATGGGGTCAAAATTGGCGGCCCTCAGGTCCATACCGGCGGCATCCAAGGACTCATAGGCGGGAAGAGCCAAGTCCTGATTATTTGCTAGGCGTTTGATTTTTAAACTACTCATGACCATCAATCTTTAGTTTTCAGCTTGTTTGTCTTTCAGCGATTGCTTGAGCGCATATAGCGCCTCATGTGCTTGCCTTGGTGTCATCTCATCAGGGTCAAACGTTTCCAGCAAATCAATCACTTGGTTGTTTTCAGGTTGCTGAACTTCTGTTTCAGCTATCTGTTCCAGAGGCTTGTTGAAGCCGGCAAACAACGGAAGGTCATCAATAAGAGCTTCAGAGGACCCTTTATGATCCTGCTCTTCCAGTTGCGTCAGGACCATCTGCGCTCTTTGAACAACCGCTTTTGGCAGCCCTGCCAACTTGGCAACTTGAATACCATAGGAACGGTCAGCCGCTCCGGGCACAATTTCATGAAGAAAGACCACTTCTCCATTCCACTCTTTAACCCTGACAGTCGCATTGTCGAGCCGCGATAAGCGGTTCGAAAGCGCCGTCAGTTCATGGTAGTGTGTTGCAAACAAGGAGCGGGAACGATTGGTTTCATGCAGGTGTTCAATAGCCGCCCAAGCAATCGACAGACCGTCAAACGTCGCTGTTCCGCGTCCAATTTCATCAAGAATAACCAGCGAGCGCTCGGTTGCCTGATTGAGAATGGCAGCAGTTTCGACCATTTCCACCATGAAGGTCGAACGGCCACGAGCCAAATCGTCAGCCGCACCAACCCGCGAGAATAAACGGTCGACAACCCCAATGTGGGCGGCATCGGCAGGGACAAAACACCCTATCTGGGCAAGAACGGAAATGAGCGCATTTTGCCTCAAGAATGTGGATTTACCAGCCATATTGGGACCGGTAATTAGCCAGATCTGGCCGAGTTCATCCCCGCTTGGCCCCAAATTCGCGTTGTTCGCAACAAACTGTTCGCCGGAGGTCTTCCGCAGTGCCTGTTCCACAACTGGATGGCGTCCGCCTTGAATATCAAAGGCGAGTGAAGAATCTACCATTGGCCGAATGTAGTTTTCTGCTTCTGCCAGAACGGCAAAAGAAATCGAGACATCTAACAGGGCCAGAGCATCGGACGCAGATTTGATTTTTGGGCCTGCCGTGATAATCGCTTTGGCGAGCTCTTCAAAAATTTCCAGCTCAATGGCAAGAGCACGTTCACCTGCACTTGCAATCTTGGATTCAAGGTCAGCAAGCTCCGTGGTGGTGAAGCGCATGGCGCCGGCCATAGTCTGCCGGTGAATAAAGCGCGCACTATTAGAGGAAAACGGTTCACATTGGGCTGTTGGGGCCTCCATAAACCAGCCAAGCACATTATTGTGCTTAATTTTCAAGGAACGAACTCCAAGTTCCTCGGATAGGTCGGCCTGCATCTGCGCAATAACCTTACGGCTTTCATCGCGTAAGGATTTCAGCTCATCCAGATCAGTGTTGTAGCCCTTTGCAACAAATCCACCATCCCTTTTAAGGAGAGGCGGCTCGTCACCAATGGCCTGAACCAGCGTTTCTCCCAACTCATGCGGCGCTTGTCTCAAGCACTCCAAAGCATGCAGAATTTCTACTGATTGCACATTACTGCTCGCAATCAGCCCTGCAATTTCACGGGCAGTTTCCAAGCTTAAAGCAATGCTTTGCAAATCACGTGGTCCACCGCGCCCTACGGCAAGGCGAGACAACGCACGGGGCATGTCTGGAGCTGCTTTCAACAGCGAGCGAACATCTTCCCGCAACATCGTATCGGATGTGAAACAATCTACAGTATCATAGCGTTTATTGATCTGATCCGGATCGGTCAGCGGGCTTGCCAGACGGCTGGTTAACAGGCGGGAACCCGCACCTGTAACCGTTTTATCAAGGGCAGATAGCAAACTGCCCCGTCGTTCGCCGCTCAAAGTGCGCGTCAGCTCAAGGTTTGCTCGCGTTGCAGGATCAATAAGCATTTGACCCGTTGCAGCTTCCTTGGACGGGCGGTCGAGAAGGGGGCGTTCCCCCAATTGAGTTTTCTCAATGTAGGCCAGAACAGCGGCAGCAGCTGTCAACTCGGCGCGAGAGTAGCTGGCAAAACCATCCAGTGTGCCAACGCCGAAAAAAGAGGAGAGGCGATCGGCCGCTGTGGCTCCGTCGAAATAAGCTTTAGGTACAGGGGAGAGCGCCGCATTTCCTCCCTCCAGCACCATACGAATGTCTGGTTCTTGCAAAACAGCGTCGGCAACGACAAGCTCACTGGGCTCTATACGTGCAAGGTCCGCCCCGAGCCGTACATCATCAGATTCAGCAACCCGAAACGAACCCGTAGACATATCAATCCACGCAAGGCCAAACAGGTTGGCGTCGCCGCCAACTCCAGCTTTCAAACGTGAAACGGCAGCCAGATAGTTATTGCGCTTCGCATCCAGTAGGCGGTCTTCGGTCAATGTTCCCGGTGTCACAAGGCGAACAACATCACGCTGGACAACCGACTTCGCACCCCGTTTTTTGGCCTCAGCAGGACTTTCAGTCTGCTCACACACAGCGACACGAAAACCAAGGCCAATAAGTTTTTGCAGGTAATCATCAGCGGCATGAACGGGAACCCCGCACATGGGAATATCCTCGCCCTGATGCTTACCCCGTTTAGTCAGAGTAATTCCAAGCGCCCGAGATGCATTTTCGGCATCCTCAAAAAACAGCTCGTAGAAGTCACCCATTCGGTAGAAGAGCAGACTGTCAGAGTTTGCAGCTTTGATTTCAAGGTACTGCGCCATCATCGGCGTTACGCGATTTACGTCGCCAGCTTTTTTTGTAGCAGATTTCGTCGTCATGCTGGAAACCTTACCAAAATGGATAGGCTCTTTCACGATTGTTCGTAGCTCTGAAAGCTTGAGATAGCGATTTTACGGGGATAAGGTTCAGCACATTTCACTAGTGGTACTCAGGCTGACTCGAAAAAAGGTTCATAATAAATGCCAGCAACGGATAAAACGGCAAACAGCCAAATTAATTTTACAGATCAAGATGCCCTTCAATTCCATCAGCAAGGCAGGCCTGGTAAACTAGAAATAACCCCAACTAAATCTATGGCAACTCAGCGAGACCTGAGTTTGGCATACTCTCCAGGTGTTGCCGTACCTGTTCAAGAGATCGCCAACGACCCAAGCAAGGCCTTTGATTACACCACCCGTGGAAATATGGTTGCAGTGATATCAAACGGTACCGCTATTTTGGGAATGGGAAATCTGGGTGCTCTTGCCTCCAAGCCGGTAATGGAGGGTAAGGCTGTCCTGTTCAAACGGTTCGCTGATGTGGATTCAATCGACTTGGAAGTTGATACCACAGACGTGGATGAGTTCATCAATAGCGTTCGCTATCTGGGCCCGTCTTTTGGCGGCATCAATCTGGAAGACATCAAGGCTCCGGATTGCTTCATCATCGAGCAGCGTCTTCGCGAACTCATGGATATACCCGTATTTCATGATGATCAGCACGGCACGGCGATTATCGCAGCAGCAGGCCTGATCAACGCTCTTCACCTGACAGATCGGCATATCAAAGACACCAAAGTTGTCTGTAACGGGGCAGGGGCTGCAGGCATTGCTTGTATTGAACTCATCAAAGCAATGGGCGTCCCCCATGACAACGTCATTCTTTGCGACACCAAAGGCGTTATTTACAATGGTCGCCCCGAGGGCATGAACCAGTGGAAGAGCGCACACGCTATTGAAACCGACAAAAGGACACTCGCGGAAGCTCTGGATGGGGCTGACGTGTTCCTTGGTGTATCCGTAAAAGGTGCCCTGACCCCCGATATGCTCAGTTCTATGGCCGCAAAGCCGATTATTTTCGCAATGGCAAATCCGGATCCAGAAATTACACCGGAAGAAGCGGCGGAAATCCGCAATGACGCGATCATTGCAACAGGGCGTTCTGATTATCCCAATCAGGTCAATAATGTTCTTGGCTTCCCCTATATTTTCCGCGGTGCTCTGGATGTGCATGCAACCACAATCAACGATGAGATGAAAATTGCCTGTGCGCAAGCTCTGGCTAAGTTGGCACGGGAGGAAGTGCCCGATGATGTTGCCGCAGCATACAGGGGAACAAGACCTCGTTTCGGACCCGAATATATTATTCCGGTGCCATTTGACCCACGTCTCATTTCCGTTATTCCACCGGCGGTCGCACGGGCAGCCATCGACAGCGGTGTTGCCAAAAGGCCGATCGTCGATTTCGAGAACTACACAAACCACCTAAAATCAAGACGCGATCCGGTTGCGGGCACAGTTCAAAATATCGTTTCCAAAGTTAGAAGTAATCCCAAACGGATTGTTTTTGCCGAGGGTGAGGAAGAGGCCGTTATCCGCGCTGCCTCCTCTTATGTGGCGCATGATTTGGGTGAAGCAATTCTGGTGGGCCGCGAGGATGAAATCAGGGCCAATGCTGCATCCGCCGGTATTGATATCAACCGGCAGGGCATCACCATTGAAAATGCTCGAATTTCAAACCAAAACAGTGAGTATGCCGACTTCCTATACTCCAAATTGCAGCGTCAAGGCTTCCTGCACCGCGACTGCCAGCGGCTGGTAAACAGTGACAGGAACTATTGGGCATCCATTATGGTGGCCAAAGGCGATGCGGATGGCATGGTAACAGGCTTAACACGCAATTATTCTGTTGCTCTTGAAACAATCCGCCACTGCATTGATGCCAAACCCGGACATACCGTTATTGGTGTTTCCCTAATCATCAGCCGCGAAAAAACCGTTCTGGTGGCAGATACTGCTGTTCACGAGATGCCAACATCCGAAGAGCTTGCAGATATTGCAGAGGAAGCGGCCCACGTTGCCCGCCGCCTTGGATATGAACCACGTGTCGGTCTGCTGGCAAACTCCACTTTTGGACATCCAAAAGGCGAGCGCTCTGACCGCCTCATAGAGGCTGTAAAAATCCTAGATAACCGTCATGTTGATTTTGAGTATGATGGTGAAATGGGCGCTGAAGTTGCGTTGAATATGGATAAAATGGCGGCTTACCCGTTCTGCCGTTTATCTGACACTGCAAACGTTCTTGTCATGCCAGCCTTCCACTCCGCTTCCATTGCAACAAACATGCTGCAGGAACTGGGTGGAGCTACAGTAATCGGGCCTCTTTTGGTGGGAATGGACCAGCCAGTTCAAATCGTACCAATCGGCGCGAAAGACACCGATATCTTCAACATGGCGGCAATTGCGGCCTTTAATATTACCTAGGTTCTACACCATTTGATTGGATGCGCAGGACGCGCGTCCTGTGCTTTTAGGACCACCAGAAATTATGAAACACTGCCCACCGCATTTAATCGAGTGGGCAGTGTCAAAGGCCAAAACGGACAGTCAACAAGCCGCTTTTAAGCCTCCTTATCCAAAATTTTTCAATCCAAAGTTATCTTAAGGGCCTTCGCCCAAGTTTACCGTCACTTACACAACGTATTCCCATAGATTCCGCAGATTAACGGGCGAAAAACCGGCTCGTTGACAGTTACGCAGGCTGATGCTGTTGGGTAAAACATCTGTCAAAAGCACCTGAACATCCCTCAAACGTGCATAATTTATACGCGTTTGAAGCAGTGCCTGTTGGCAACCTCGCCCACGGTAAGGCTCAAGCGTGATAGCATTCGCTAAAATGCCTTTGGTTCCCTCTATGAAAAGAGTTGCACAGGCACACGGGACACCTTCAAAATAAGCGACAAAGCCCACAAACTTGTCAGTACAATAAAGATGCTTGCGCCTCTGCCAGAGATCATCATCACATGTAAGTCCTGTCGTTTTTTTCAAAACCTCCAAAAATGTATCAACGCGGTTATGTGAAATCACTTCGACAGTAACTTGAGAGGAAGAGTTACCTGCTCCGTCGTTGGTTTCCATTGCAAGAAATATCAAGGATTGAGAGGGATGATATCCTAGTTTTCTAAGGATCTGCGTTGTCTTTACAGTTAAAGCCTCTGGTTCAAGATCAATGCGAGGCTTGATGCCAAAAGAGGAATATTCCCGCATCGCAAGCGGCAGATTTTCCAGCTCCCTGTCACACAGGCCCAGTATACGGTTATCACGAGGGCGGTTCTCATCAATCAAGAGTGTCAGACCGCCAATGTTTGTGAGGTAGAACCGACTTTCAGAAGCTGCGGAAAGAGCGCGTTCTGCATTGAAATGCGCGTAAGAAATTTCCAAGTTTTTCAGGTCATTATTCATAGGTAGTAATGTCATCAAATTCTCCGGAGACGGGAAAGAAAAGCGAGGCCCTTCCTTTCCCGTGCCTTCAGGTCTATTAGAAACAGGCGTACGCTCTGCCGCTAATATCCCTTCAAAATTCTGTTCGTGGATGATGTGTGCTTGGCATGCATGGCAAACTTTTTTTGCCGTTTCCGTCTTTGGGCAATTGTTTCGCTGTTGTAATGATCTTCCCGCAAGAGTTTTTGCCAGCGTTTGAAGCGCTTTTCTTCCAACATCCCCTCATTGATGGCCCTTTGAATGGCGCAATGTGGTTCGCTGTCGTGTTGACAGTTAGAAAAACGGCAGTTGCCCGCCAGTTCTACAAGATCATCAAATACGGCATTGATCCCATCACTCACATCAAACAGGCGGAGCTCTCTCATTCCCGGAGTATCAATAACCCATCGACCATTGGGGGTTTTATAAAGACCACGAGACGTGGTCGTGTGGCGCCCCTTTGCATCATCCTCACGAATATATCGAGTGGTGGCGTTCTCTCCTGTCATTGTATTGAGGAGTGTTGTTTTGCCAACGCCAGAGGAACCGCACAAAGCAGCGGTTTGTCCCTTTTTCCACCAGTTGAATAACTGCTCTACCTGATCTTGCTCCCTGTTATCCAGCGCGATAACCGGTATGTTTTGGCCCAAAGAAGCAGTGTGATTTATATATTCTTGAATATCATCACAAAGATCAGCCTTACCCAGCAGTACCACGGGCTGAATGCCGGACTGGGCCGCCATAACTATGTAGCGTTCAAGGCGGGCGATATTAAAATCGGCATTGCAAGATGTCGTAATGAACAAAACATCAAGGTTTGTTGCAATCAACTGAGTACGAGCATCCTCTCCAGCGGCCCCACGTTCTAGGCAGGAGAACCGTTCAAGACGTCGATTTACTTTAGCTTGCGCCTCTAAGAGGACCCAATCTCCAACGGCGTATTCACCGGAACTTGTATTGGAGGGAAGAATGGGGATCAGTTCACCGTTTGTCGTAATTACCCGAAGCTCATTACGGTGAACCTTTGAAACACGGGCAGGTGTAAGTTCATTCAGCTCATAGGTTTCGAGCTGCATCATAAAAAAAGACGACCATCCAAGGTCGAGCAGACTGGAATTCATTGAATATGCCATGATTGGAAACACAAAGAATGCGCGCCGCAGCAAACGCATGCGGGCCAAGGCTTCGTCAGGCAGGAAGAAATAAAGAGGCGCTAAGCGGCCTTAAACTTGAAAGGTCAAACCTACCTGAAGATGGGAAACAACAATCATAAAACGCACCTCCTAGGCTGACAATAAAAGCTCGTTCTTTATTAAAGATAAACCGAGCAAGATTTGAATTTGTCCAGAAATACCATTGAACCTGAGTTTTCTATCTGGATGTAGCAGGCCTTGTCAAGGAAGAGATTTCCCACATTGCAAGGAGCCAGCGCAAACCTGCTTGTACATAACAGGAGCTTCCATGTGATAGCGTAGGGAGGTGGTTTGAGCCTTTGCCTGCACAAAGGGACCACCAATCAGGATTGCTGCTATTAAAACCAGAAAGGCGATCGTCAGATATCTTTTCATTTTTCTCATTGTACCCGTCTCGTAATCAGTTCAGTGCTCACCAGGAGAGGTGACTTGGATTACGTTTTCTGCTTTAAATGCGGTTGATACTTACGTGAGAACAAGGTCTAAATGTGGTGAGTAAGCCTCTCATAAAAATTTGCGGACTATCAAATGAAGCTACAGTTAATGCTGCTCTTGAAGCTGGAGCGGATATGATCGGCTTTGTGTTTTTTCCCAAAAGTCCACGCCATATTTCGCTCAGCAAGGCCAAAGAGCTCTCCGCCCTTGTGAAGGGCAAGGCTACAGTTGTTGCCCTGACCGTGAATATGGAAAATAGCGATCTGGAACAAGTTGTAGAAGCTTGCTCCCCCGACCTGATCCAGCTTCATGGCTCGGAAACAAAAGAGCGGGCAAAGGAAGTGCGCGCGCTCTTCAATATTCCGGTTATGAAAGCTTTCGGAATTGCTGAGAAAAGTGACCTTGACTCGGCTCTGGGCTATGAAGACAGTATTGACCGTTTTCTTTTTGATGCCAAACCACCCAAAGATGCAGACTTACCCGGTGGAAACGGCGTCAGCTTTGATTGGAATATTCTCAATAATCTTGAACTTGAAAAACCGTGGATGCTTTCAGGTGGCTTAAACCCTGAAAATGTACGAAACGCCCTCGTTCTATCAGGCGCTCTTGGGGTCGATGTCTCCTCTGGTGTTGAAAGCCAGAAAGGACTAAAGGATATTGAGTTGATTAAAACGTTTGTGCGTGAAGCCACGCAAGCTAACCTGAAAGTTTAAGGACCATCCGATGAATCAAACCCCAAACACCTTACGCTCAGGTCCAGATGATTGTGGTCACTTCGGTAATTTTGGCGGTCGTTTCGTTGCCGAAACACTTATGCCTCTTATCCTCGATCTGGAAAAAGCTTATAGTGCTGCAAAAGCCGACGAGACGTTTCTGGATGAAGTCAAGAACCTCAATAAATATTACACTGGTCGGCCATCCCCGCTTTATTTTGCAGAGCGCCTGACGGAAGAGCTGGGCGGCGCGAAAGTTTACTTCAAGCGTGATGAGTTAAACCACACAGGCTCCCACAAAATTAACAATTGTTTGGGGCAGATCCTTCTGGCAAAGCGCATGGGCAAAAAGCGCATCATTGCTGAAACCGGCGCAGGGCAGCACGGTGTTGCCACAGCCACAGTCTGTGCCCGTTTTGGTTTGCCATGTGTTGTTTACATGGGGGCAACAGATGTAGAGCGCCAAAAGCCAAATGTTTTCAGAATGAAGCTTCTGGGCGCCGAAATTGTTCCGGTAACCGCAGGTGCAGGAACTCTCAAAGACGCTATGAACGAAGCGCTGAGAGACTGGGTGACAAATGTTGAAGATACCTACTACCTGATCGGAACCGCCGCAGGCCCGCACCCATATCCGGAAATGGTCCGTGACTTCCAATCTGTTATTGGGGACGAAACCAAAAAGCAGATGATGGAAATGGAAGGACGCCTGCCGGACGCACTTGTGGCAGCCGTTGGAGGTGGTTCCAATGCCATCGGCCTGTTCCATCCATTCCTTGATGACAAATCTGTAAAAATCTACGGTGTTGAAGCAGGTGGTCGCGGGCTGGAAGGTGACGAGCATTGTGCATCTTTGACAGCCGGAAAACCCGGCGTTCTACATGGAAACCGGACTTACCTGCTACAAGATGATGATGGGCAGATTTTGGAAGGCCACTCCATTTCCGCCGGTCTGGATTATCCCGGCATTGGTCCAGAGCACTCATGGCTGAAAGACACAGGTCGAGTGACGTATGTGACGGCCACCGATACCGAAGCGCTTGATGCGTTCCAAATGCTGACCCGTGTTGAGGGGATCATTCCGGCACTAGAACCAAGCCATGCATTGGCCCAAGTGGTAAAACTGGCTCCACAAATGGATAAAGACCAGATTATTGTCATGAACCTGTGTGGGCGCGGTGACAAAGACGTCTTCACCGTCGGTAAAATGCTCGGATTCGACCTCTAATTCTTTGATTTTAAAACGTCAGAGCGGGCAGTACTGTCCGCTCTTTTTGTTGGTCATGAGGTTAAAGCCTAGCCCTCTTGATTGAGTGCAAACCCCATTTCCCATCCCATAATTGCTTTTTTGCGGGTTAGACCCCAGTGGTAGCCACAGAGCTTGCCACTTTTTCCCAAAACGCGATGACAGGGAACAACAAAAGCAAGCGGGTTCTTCCCAACCGCAGTTCCCACGGCTCGCGATGCTCTCGGGCTACCGACCCTTTCAGCAATGTCAGAATACGTCGTCGCAGCTCCCATAGGGATTTTAAGAAGTGTTTCCCAAACACGGATTTCAAAGTCAGATCCGATAAACACCAGTTTGAGGGGGTTATCACTCGTCCATTGATCAGGATCGAAAACACGTAGAATATAAGGCTCTGTCACGCTGGGGTTTTGAATAAACCGGGCGGCAGGCCACCGGCGGCACATATCTTCCAGCACTTGCTGTTCATCACCATCATCAGCAAAGGCCAGCCCTGCAAGCCCTTTGTCTGTCGCCATTATGAGAGCTTTCCCAAACGGACTTTGGTGAAAGCCATAGGAGATTTGTACACCTTCTCCCCGGCGGCGATATTCGCCCGGTGTCATAGCCTCATGGGTTACAAACAAATCATGCAATCGGGCAGGACCTGATAAGCCCAGCTCATAGGAGGTTTCAAAGACAGAAGCGGAGTCTTTTAGGAGTTGCCTTGCATGGTCCAAAGTAATGGCCTGCAGAAACTGTTTGGGCGTTATTCCTGCCCACCGAGAAAACACCCGCTGTAACTGAATGGGCTGAAGACCCACCTGATGAGCAAGGCTTTCTAGCGATGGCTGCTCACGCCAGCTGTCACTAATGGATTTAAGCGTATCCTGAATGACCCGATAGTCCGCAAAAGCTTCTTCAGAATGTAAACGCTTAGACTTTTTAAGAGCCTGACCAAGATTAATCATGGTTTCACCCTTATCCTCTTTTAAAAATTTCGTGATGAACTCCTACCAGTATTACAAAATGAAGACGACCCGATAACCGAGCTGCACACCAAATACTAGTTTAACGGGTAGCCCCTGTTATTTTGAACCGCCTGAAGTAATGCCAATGAAAACGAGCGGTAAAAAGAACTGCGATCCGCAGGGTTTAAGAAGCACCCGATTTCCACCCGCCGTCCTCTGGCAAACAGAAAAATCTGCGATATTTCTACATCCGTATCCTCTGTTTTCTCCAGACGGGCATAATAGGGGTTACACCGGAACTCACAGACCTTCCGCCTGAGTGCGACATGCTTTACCACAACTTCAAGGGCGGATACCGAGACCTCTTCATATACCTTGGCGTCAAGGTTGTTTCTTCTGAAACAAAACCCTAGCAATATTGGTATAGCTAATAAAAACAATGAGATGAGCCAAGCACCCATAAAATAGAAGGCTATGGAGACAGCCGTAAAAACTCCTCCAAAAATTCCCAACACTATTCTGGTTCCCGTTTTAGTCAGGGACCGATAGGGCGTCAGAACAGCTCTAAAGAACACGGGAAAGTCAGTCTCACTATTTTGAGGGAATTCTACACTTACCTGCTCAGATTCATTGCGGCGGCTAGGGGACATGAACTATATAGATCCTATGACTGACCAAAAGATCATCCAGCCTCAGACTAAAAAAGCTCTAAATACAGCAGGTACGAAGGCAAAGCGTAAGCCCGTGCGCCGCTCCCGTTATTCAAAGCAGGAAATACAGGAGTTATTTGAGGTTTTTCAACGTTATAACCCAGAGCCTAAAGGGGAGTTGGACCACACCAATGAGTTCACTTTGTTGGTCGCGGTTGTTTTATCCGCTCAAGCAACTGATGTTGGTGTTAACAAAGCGACAAAATTTCTCTTCCAAATGGCAGATACTCCCGAGAAAATGCTGGCTCTTGGGCTGGATCGTATCAGGGAAGAAATTCGCACCATTGGCCTTTACAAAACAAAGGCGAAGAATGTGTACCTGTTGTGCCAACAGCTCATCGACAAGCATGATGGTAAAGTGCCTCAAACCCGTGAAGAACTGGAAGCTTTACCGGGCGTGGGAAGAAAAACAGCAAATGTGGTGCTCAATATAGCTTTTGGTCAGCCTACCATTGCCGTAGATACGCATCTCTTCAGGCTGGGAAACCGCCTTGGTCTTGCTCCGGGAAAAACTCCGCTGGAGGTTGAGGAGAAGCTTGCGAAAATTCTACCAAAAGAGTTTATACGCGATTCTCATCACTGGTTGATCCTGCACGGGCGCTATATTTGCAAAGCCCGAAAGCCCGAATGCCATCGCTGCATTATCTTTGACCAATGCAAAAGCAAGGAAAAGCAGATCAATCTCTGATTTGAAATGAATCGTTTAGCTTGGGACCAAAAACCCGTGCAGTTAACTCACGAGTTTTTTGCGGACCCGTACGACGATTTCAACTCGGGAAATCTCCATACCCTCAGGTGGTTCTGGTATATTATCCAATTGCAGGCCACTTACAGGTATATCAACAACGCGGTTTTCTTCTTCAAAAAAGAAGTGATGGTGGTCTGTTGTATTGGTGTCGAAATAGGTCTTGGTGCCTTCAACAGCCACTTCCCGCAAAAGTCCTACTTCTGTGAACTGGTGCAGTGTATTATAAACCGTTGCAAGAGAGACCGGTACACTCGCAACCATTGCCTCTTCGTGAAGCTCCTCAGCGGAAATATGACGATTTCCCTGCCCAAACAGAAGGTTAGCGAGCGCAACACGTTGGTTTGTTGGCCTTAAACCAGCATGTCTTAGCTTATCTTTTACACCCTGACCTAGGACCTCGCCGACGATACCCATCAATACCTTCACATATTCATTGCTTCTAAGAAGCATTATCATAAACAATTATAACCAGATTGTATAATTCTTTCTCTTAGTTCATAGGAAAACTCAAAGAGGCCCGCTTCTGCGACCAGTTTAACTTACGCATGAAAAATCATCAAATCCCCTTAAAGCTGACATAGCAACAATACTTAAACACCTTCAGAACTACTCGTTAAACACCTGCCGCTAGCGAGACCCTTTCAGTATGTTACAGCATGTGATAGGAGTTGCTCGACAGTTTATAATTGAAATCAAACATCTCATGGTTTTGTAACTGCTCACTATTGTTGCCAAGTCATGATGGTGTAAAACTTTGCGGAAAAAGAATGCACGAACAGCGTTCAAGTTATGATTATGAAGATCTCCTAGCCTGCGGTCGCGGCGAACTCTTCGGACAGGGAAACGCCCAGCTTCCAGTCCCCCCCATGCTCATGTTTGACCGTATCACCCAGATTTCCGAAGAAGGTGGTGAGTACGGAAAAGGTCACATGCGTTCCGAATTCGAGATCAAGCCTGACCTTTGGTTCTTCGAATGCCATTTCATTGGTGACCCGGTAATGCCTGGTTGTCTGGGCCTTGACGCTCTATGGCAAATGACAGGCTTCTACCTTGGGTGGCTAGGTGAGCCGGGTAAAGGTCGTGCCCTTTCTTCAGGCGAAGTTAAGTTCACAGGAATGGTTACTCCCTCCGTCAAAAAGCTGGAGTTTGGTGTAGACATGAAACGCGTTATGCGTTCGCGCCTGAAACTTGCAATTGCTGATGGCTGGGTAAAAGCAGACGGAGAAACAATCTTCACTGCAAAAGATCTACGTGTTGGGCTTTTCCAAGAAGAAGCCACATCCGAAACAAAATAATAGTACTCAAGATAACTTGAGAGATATCTGATAATTATAGGAAAGTTACCATACGTGACTTTCCGTAATCAACCACGGGAGTTCCTCATGAGGCGTGTGGTCGTTACCGGTATGGGTATTGTTTCCTCACTAGGAAACGATGTTGAAGAAGTTCAGGCAAGCCTGCGTGAAGGTAAATCGGGAATTGTGCGCGCTGATAAGTACGCAGAGCTCGGATTCCGCTGTCAGGTCCACGGACAACCCACTCTTGACCCTTTTGAAAAGCTCGATCGTCGTACGACACGCTTTATGGGCGAAGGGTCCGCTTGGGCCTATATTGCCATGGAGCAAGCCATTGTTGATGCTGGACTTTCCGAGGAGCTCGTTTCCAACGATCGCACAGGTCTCATCGTGGGATCAGGTGGCCCCTCTACCCAAGCAATCGTAGAAGCTGCCGACATCACCCGTGAAAAAGGTCCACGCCGCATTGGCCCAACAGCCGTTCCAAAGGCTATGAGCTCAACCAACTCGGCGACCCTTGCAACTCCCTTTAAAATTCATGGAGTAAATTACTCCATTTCAGCTGCTTGTGCGACAACGAATATCTGTATCGGAAACGCAGCCGAGCTGATCCAGTGGGGCAAACAGGACATTGTCTTTGCCGGTGGCGGAGAAGATCTGCACTGGTCACTATCCAACCTGTTTGATGCCATGGGCGCCATGTCCAGCAAGTATAACGATACTCCTGAGACAGCATCGCGTCCCTACGATAAAAACCGAGATGGCTTTGTAATTGCAGGCGGTGGCGGCATTCTGGTTCTTGAAGAGTTGGAGCATGCCAAAGCACGCGGAGCAACCATTTATGGTGAGGTTGTCGGCTATGGAGCCACATCAGACGGCCATGACATGGTTGCACCAAGCGGTGAGGGTGCTGCACGCTGTATGAAGTTGGCGCTTGAAACTGTGGACTGTGAAGTGGACTACATCAACCCACATGCCACATCCACTCCAGTTGGCGACGTGAAAGAAATCCAAGCGATTCGCGAAGTCTTTGGAGATAAAGTCCCTAAAATTTCTGCAACAAAATCCCTTTCCGGTCACTCTCTAGGGGCTGCTGGTGTTCATGAGGCAATCTACTCTCTTCTCATGATGCAAGGGGACTTCATTGCTTCTTCCGCCCATATTGAGGAAATTGACCCAGAATTCTCCGACTTGCCAATTGTTCGCGAACGGATTGACAATGCTGGTTTAAATTGCGTTCTCTCCAATGGCTTTGGCTTTGGTGGAACCAACGCAACCGTAGTTTTCAAACGTTACACTGATTAAGCAAGATTAAATGGAAATGGGAACACTACCGTTGTCTCTAGGAGAATTACTATGAGCGATTTGATGAAAGGTAAGCGTGGCCTTGTAATGGGTGTCGCAAACGACCATTCCATTGCTTGGAGCATTGCCAAATCGCTTGCTGATCAGGGTGCGGAAATGGCTTTCACCTATCAAGGGGAAGCCTTTGGCCGCCGTGTAAAACCCCTTGCGGACAGCATTGGTTGCGACACATTGATACCTTGCGACGTGGAAGATCTGGAAAGCGTCGATAATGTCTTCAATATATTAAAGGAAAAATGGGGCTCTATTGATTTCCTTGTCCATGCGATTGCGTTTTCAGACAAGAGTGAACTAAAGGGCCTTTACGCAGACACAACCAGAGAGAACTTCTCTCGTACCATGTTGATATCCTGCTTCTCCTTTACCGAAGTTGCAAAGCGTGCTGCCGAGCTGATGGTTGACGGTGGGTCCATGCTCACACTCACCTATGGTGGGTCTACACGAGTCATGCCTAACTATAATGTTATGGGCGTTGCAAAAGCCGCACTTGAAGCTTCTGTCCGTTATTTGGCGATGGATTATGGTGAGCGGGGGATTCGCGTCAATGCCATGTCAGCGGGTCCAGTACGCACCTTAGCCGGTGCGGGGATTGCTGATTCTCGCCAGATGTACAACTATCAACAGGTTAACTCACCACTGGCAGACACAGTTAGCACCGAGCAATTGGGAGGCTCAGGCCTTTATTTGCTGTCCAGCTTGTCTGGTGGGGTTACCGGAGAAATCCATTTTGTGGATTCGGGCTACAATATTGTTTCAATGCCCCGTCTTTCACAGCTGAAAGCTTTTGATCAGCTGCGCTAACTTCTTTCAAAAGATCAGAAAAACTGCGGCCTTAAACCGCAGTTTTTCTTAGTTTAATCAACATTTTCGTCGGGATAAACACCAAAGAGACGGGTTTGATCCACCCAACCTTCAAAATCTTTTCCAGACACCCGGCAATACCCGTCCTTACATTCCAAAACCCCAATAAGAACATAGGGTTCCAATTCAGCAACCACCTTTTCATTGGGTCCGGGCTTCTTGCGTAAGGGCGTGTTACCACTAGAGCCTTCCCATGGGCTAACTAAGGCCGAACGATATCCGGTAAGTAGTGTTCTAAAGACCCATCCGGTCTTTCCCTCCCAGTCTCTAATCCGTCTCCACTCGTCGTATTCTTGAATAATTTCAACGGGTAAGCGTTCACGAACGAATGTCCAAGCCACATCATGTTCTCGGCTTGGGCCAACACGAACATTCACACGATCCGACTTAAGACTCACATATCTTGGGAGTGGCAAACCGGAGGCTCCAATGGAAGCTGCCTGAGCAAACGCAGTGCCGTTAAAAGTCAAGAGAAAGGTGATAAGTGCTAGTCCGCCTAAAAAATTTCTGTGGGCGAGAAAACTGTTTTTTGCCATAGTAGTTTCGAATCTTTTCATGGGGCAGAATCGTATTTAGGTTATGTCTAAAAGACGGGCCAAAAACTCGTCGTTTAATGGGGCTTTGTTAAACACCATCTTGTTTGATCTAAAAGATTTGGCAAGAGTTGTTTAACACTTATTTGGTGCTTAAGGAGATTCTTAAGTTGTCCACCCCCTCCAGAGGTGAAAAACATAGGGTATATTAACCCTAAATGGAACGTTAGAAGGCGGGAAACATGCCCAAGAAAAAGCCCGTTGTGGTTGTAACACGCAAGCTGCCTGAAGCAGTTGAAACACGTATGCGTGAGTTATTTGATACGCGATTAAACGACAGCGATGTGCCGTTCAGCCAGGCGGAGCTTGTTGAGGCTGTTAAAACTGCCGATGTTTTGGTTCCCACTGTTACAGACCGAATAGATGCCTCTGTACTCGCTCAAGCTGGCCCGGACCTTAAAATAATCGCCAACTTCGGCAATGGTGTCGATAACATCGATGTGGTCTCGGCAAATAACCGCGGAATAGCTGTTACAAATACCGCTGGTGTTATGACCGAGGACACAGCGGATATGACAATGGCCCTCATTCTTGCTGTTCCACGCAGGCTTGTGGAAGGCATTGAGAAGCTGGAGGAAGGCGACTGGGCTGGCTGGGCTCCCAACTGGATGCTTGGCAGACGCATTTGGGGCAAGAGACTCGGAATTATTGGCTTTGGGCGCATTGGTCAAGCCGTCGCACGCCGCGCAAAAGCCTTTGGCATGTCCATTCACTATCACAACCGCATTCGTGAACAGGTTGAGATTGAAGAAGAAGTGGAAGCAACCTATTGGGAAAGCCTTGATCAAATGCTTGCCCGCATGGATGTTGTCTCCATTCACTGTCCCCACACACCTGCAACTTACCACCTCTTATCAGCCCGCCGCCTGAAGTTGATGAAGCCTGACGCTTATGTGGTGAATACAGCACGTGGTGAAATCGTCGATGAAAACGCTCTCATTCGTCAAATTGAAGCAGGGGAACTTGGTGGGGCCGCTTTGGATGTTTTCGAGCGCGAACCTGCCATTAATCCCCGTTTGATTGCCTCCAAAAAGGTGGTCCTTCTTCCACATATGGGGTCTTCCACACTAGAGGGGCGTGTGGATATGGGCGAGAAAGTTATCATAAACATCAAAGCCTTTATGGATGGACACTGTCCACCGGACCGCGTTCTGCCTTCAATGCTCTAAACAACAAGTGCCCGCTTCTTCAGCGGGCTTTTACGCGTATCTTTGAAAAAGTAGGTACCGTTTTTGGTAAAAGGTACACGCCCAAACAATAGTTTAAAGCAGTGAGCTGTTTCAATAAATGCTTCACTGCTCTAATTTTCTAATCTCGGTATTTGTTCCAGATTGGATCTGCCTTCATACCGCTGATAAATTCCAGATGCAGTCTCTTCTCATCATCGGATAAACTGATTGGCAAGGGGGCAGGGCGCTGCTTTGCAGGCGGTTGCTCACTTACACCTGCTGCTGCATGATCGGCGCTGGTGGAGCTCTCTTCACCAATTAGACCCAGATTTTTCTGCTTACCCCCATTGAGCTCAAGGTACACTTCCGCAAGAAGCTCCGCATCAAGAAGCGCCCCGTGTTTTGTACGTTTGGAGTTATCAATCCCGTAGCGCGAGCAAAGGGCATCCAGAGAGGCAGAGCCCGTCGGATGCTTGCGCCGTGCCATGGTCAGTGTATCCAGTACCTGATCATTGGATATGGGCGGGCGCCCACATCGACCCAGCTCCATATTGATAAAGCCCATATCAAACGGTGCATTGTGAATAACGAGACGGGCATCGCCTACAAATGCGAGAAACTCATCGGCAATATCGGCAAACAGTGGCTTATCCGAAAGGAATTCAGCAGATAGACCATGCACCCTAAATGCGCCCTCGGGCATATCTCTTTGCGGGTTACAATAGACGTGATAGATGCGGCCCGTCGGGATGAAATTAATTAATTCCACCCCTCCGATTTCAACAAGGCGGTCCCCATCTAGTGGATTAAGGCCAGTTGTTTCCGTATCGAAGGAAATTTCCCGCATTTTATATCATTCCATTTGTACTAGGAGATTGCAGATACAGCTTTCAATATGGAAGCTACAGATGCCTCAGCCGCTTCAAGTCCTCTTCCTGTATCAATAAGGAAGTGGGCTTTTCTACGTTTTTCTGCATCACTCATTTGTTTGGACACAATAGAGAGAAATTTCTCTTCATTCATCCCTTCACGGGCCAGAACTCTCTGCCTTTGCACAGCTTCACTGGCTGTTACAACAACAACGGCCTGTACACGCTTTTCAGCTTTTGTTTCGAAAAGCAGAGGAATATCCAAAACAGCAACCCTGCGCCGTTGTTCCAGTGCTCTTTCTATAAACAACCGCTCTTCTTCATGCACCAAAGGATGTACGATTTCCTCCAATCGTTTCATTTCCGAAACATTCGAAAGGACGATTTTTCCAAGGGCTGCGCGGTCCACAATACCGTTGTGTACGACCCCGTCAAATGCCTTCGCAATTAATGGTACGGCCTTTTCCCGGTAGAGTTTGTGCACGGCTGCATCCGCATCATAAACCGCCGCCCCTTGCGCAGCAAACATCTTCGCAGTTGTAGATTTCCCCATCCCGATGGAGCCGGTAAGCCCGAGTAAAATCATTACATACGCCCCATATCCTTTAGAATTATCTGCCGAAGTTCATCCGTAACTGTGGGCGTTATCCCAAACCATTTCTCAAAACCGGAAACAGCTTGATGCAACAGCATCCCGAGCCCATCAACCACAGTGTTTCCACGCTCGCGCGCCCGCACAAGCAAGTCTGTCATCAAGGGCGTATATACAATATCTGTAACGACGGCGTCGGTAGGCAAGTTCTGTAAATTTATTTCGAGAGCGTTCTGTCCCTCCATGCCTAAGGAGGTTGTATTCACTAATAAGTTGCAGTTATCCAGAATTTTGGAGCGGTTATCCCAATGCTCAACAAGGACTCGGGATCCGAAATGGTCACGCAGACTCTGACTTTTTTCCAGTGTCCGGTTCAATATATGCACTTCTGTGAATCCTCGCTGCAACAATGCCCACACAATTGCCCGCGAAGCGCCGCCCGCTCCCAGCACCACAGCCTTTTGATGGTTCTTGTCCCAACCGGGAGCGTTTTGATCCAGATTCGAAACGAAACCGATACCATCTGTGTTCGATCCGCAAAGCTTTCCATCCGGGTCAAGCCAGAGTGTATTCACAGCGCCGATAGCTTTGGCTGCCTCATCAACCACCTCGGCACACTCAAGAGCTTTTTCCTTGTTCGGAATGGTCACATTCACCCCAACCAGACCGTTTTCCTTCAGACTCTTGAAAAAATATGCAGCTTCATCCGGAGGCACATCCCGTTTTTCATAGGTCCCTTCAAGACCATAGGTTTTTAACCAGTGATTATGGATCAAAGGCGAGCGGGAATGTTTGACAGGGTGGCCTGTAACTGCCGCAATTTTCATGGAAGAACAACCTCGTTTTGGCGCAGAAACGATAGGAGAGGGAGCAGGGGCAATCCAAGAATTGTAAAGTAATCCCCTTCAATTTTCTCAAAGAGTTGAAGACCCACCGCTTCCAGCTGATAAGCTCCCACACTACTGAGAATGTCGTTTCCAGCAGCTTCAAGATACCAATCCAAAAAGTTCGCGGAGAGATCCCGAACGTGCAGGTCCGCATAGGTCACTGTTTCCCATAGAGTTTCACCATTTCTGACCACGCAAACAGCGGAGTAAAGACGGTGTGACTTTCCAGAAAACTTCTCAAGTTGAGACCGGGCAGCAGCCATATTCTCCGGTTTCGTCAGCCTGTTTCCCTCAAATGCGAGAATTTGGTCGGCCCCAATAACCATACTGCCTTCATTGCGGCTGGAAACTTCCAAAGCTTTTGCGCGGGCCAATGCCGCTGCAAGTCCTTCAGGCGAAGCATTTGCTTCCAGAAGGGGCTTTTCCAATTCTCTTTCATCAACCTGTGCAGGATCAGTTTTGAAGGTCAGGCCAGCGTTTTTTAAGAGTTCTCCGCGAATCTTGCTGGCGCTCGCCAAAATAAGGCTGGTCATAAATAAAGGTCCTGTGCTTTCAATCGCTCTTTCCTTCACACAGACATAGGGCCACCTAAAATTCAAGTTTTATGACTGGTTCCCAGTCAAGGGTTTATGCTTTTGCAACAAAGAAATAATTTCGGTTGAGGTTTCTTCTATGGAACGCCTCGTAACATCAATAAGAGGCCAACCGTTCTCATTTGCCATTGCCTTACAAGCTCTTATTTCCTCGGCAATGGCTTTGCGGCTTACATAACTCTCATTTCTCATGGATTCCGAGAGGCCAAGAACTCTGTTTTGCCTAATCTCGCGAATACGGCTGGCGGTTGCTACAAGGCAGACCACAAGTGGTGCGCGGAGCTTGAAGACATTGCGCGGTAGCTTTATTTCGGGGACGATAGGAATATTTGCCGCTTTAATGCCCCGATTAGCCAAATAGATACAAGTGGGGGTTTTTGAAGTCCGGCTTATACCCAAAAGCACAACATTAGCGTCTTCCAGATCCGCTGTCTGCTGGCCGTCATCATGCAGCATCGTATAGTTAAGCGCTTCCATTCGCTCAAAATATACTTCATTGAGAACATGTTGCCCCCCAACACGCCAAGTTTCCGCAATGTTCAAGTAGTTATGAAACGCATCATACACGGGCCGCAGAATGTTGACGCAAGGAACCCCCAATTCACCGCATTTGTTTCTCAGCGCACTCTCCAGTGCTTCCTCAACAAGCGTAAACAACACAATTCCCGGTGCCCCTTCAATTTCCGAGAGCACGCAATTCAGCTGCGCTTCTGAGCGGATGAGGGGATAGATATGCTCAATCGCTTCTGTACCTTGATATTGAACGCTTGCCGCACGGACAACAGTAATCAAAGTCTCACCAGTTGAGTCAGAAACCATGTGTAAATGGAAGTAGTTAGCATCGTTTCCCATGAAATAATCCCCAACAGGGCCGAGAATCTATGACAAGTGCTGATAACTGAGCCCCTCTTTGAAAACTGTACCACTAGACAGAAATTGATCAACAACTCACAGGCATGAGAAAACGGAATCCGAAACAATCTGCATTCTTTGGATTACACATATTTTTGTGAGTCTTTTCACAAATTAAATTGCAGAAAATCCAACAGATAATTTGTGATATATTATAGCTATATATATGTTTTAATTAGTTTTTTTAAGAGTTATCGACTCCTGTTAGAGACTCTATGCCAATAATAAAGTCCCAGTTTTTAAAATCTCACTAGTGGTTAGTGCATTGTGGAGTTTATTTGATCCATGTAATCCACTGCCTAATAGAAACAAAAACCAATATATAAGAATCTTTATATTAGAGTGATCGTGGAAAAGAGGTTCAGCAATGCAAGCTCATGAACGTAGTGTCATGCGGGTACTAAATGGCGAGAAGCTTGAGCGCCCTCCAATTTGGATGATGCGTCAGGCAGGAAGATATTTACCCGAGTACCGAGCTGAACGCGCAAAGGCTCCAAACTTTCTCGATTTCTGTTACAATCCAGATCTCACCACAGAAGTCACTCTTCAGCCGATCCGCCGTTATGGCTTTGATGCAGCCATTCTCTTTTCTGATATCTTCGTTGTCCCCGATGCACTTGGGTATCCTGTATGGTTTGAAGAGGGCAGAGGGCCTGTATTGGAACCACTCAGCTCTGAGCTCGTTGCAAAACTTGATCAGGCAAGGACAATGGTGCATTTGGCACCTGTTATCGAAACAGTGGAACGCCTGCGTGCACAGTTGCCTAATGAAACCACCCTTCTAGGCTTCTGCGGAGCTCCATGGACGGTTGCCTGCTATTCTGTAGCCGGACACACCACTCAAGATCAAACAGCGGCTAGAATCGGCTCCTATCAAGATCCTGAGCTTCTTGCAGCTTTCATCGACAACCTTGTCGAAGCTTCAATCACTTATTTGATCGCTCAATTGAAAGGCGGAGCCGACGCTCTCCAGATATTTGACACTTGGGCAGGTGTTCTCGATGACACCGGTTTCAAGCGCTGGTGCATTGAACCCACAAAAAAGATCGTAGAGGGCGTTAAAGCGGTCTACCCTGATGCCAAGATCATCGGCTTCCCAAAAGCCTCTGCAGCACGCTTAGAAAGCTATGTTCGGGAAACTAAAGTAGATGCAATTGGTCTGGATTGGACAGTACCCGCTGAAGTTGCCCAGAAAATCCAGAAGCTGGTTCCAGTTCAGGGTAATCTGGACCCAATGAGGCTTGTTGCCGGCGGTAAAGCTCTTGATGAGGGTATTGATTACACAATCGAGACACTGAAGTCCGGGCCACATATCTTTAACTTGGGTCACGGCGTCACACCGCAGACATCTCCGGATCATGTTATGCAGATGGTTAAGCGCGTTAAGGGGCTTTAACAGCAAAGGTAGGGGCAGAAAATGTGGGATGCATATAGCTGGGCAAAGTCCCTGCATATAATTTCAGTAATATCCTGGATGGCTGGAATCTTCTATCTACCCCGGCTTTTCGTATATCATTCCGGAGCCGAAACAGGCTCCCAGATGAGTGAAACCTTCAAGGTTATGGAGCGCCGCCTTCTGAAAGCGATTATGAATCCGGCGATGATGGCCAGCTGGATCTTCGGCTTGTGGACTGTGTATATCCTTGATGCCTATCATGACCTCTGGTTTATACTAAAGGTCTCTCTTGTTATCTGTATGACTGCCTATCACATGGTTTTAAGTGGACATGTGAAACGGTTTGCTGTTGATCAGAATAAAAAGAGTGAGAGATACTTCCGGATTATCAATGAAATTCCTACTCTTTTAATGATTGCCATTGTCTTTATTGTAATCTTCAAGCCCTAATTCTTGTGGCAGAGCTATAAAAATTGAGAAATCTGAGATTTCAGTGTGTTTTGCTACTTGCTGAACTCATCAGATTTCGTTATGTTTATGGCAATCCCACTTCAGCTGGATATATGTGAGCTTATATAACGAAGTCGTAAACGTAGAAGCCTGTCTGAAGTCCTTAATCCCTCCTCCAATTTAATCGATAGTTCTAGCATACAAAATTCAGCATAGAACCAGTAGAAAAGACGACCCCTATTCATGCGGGAAATGAAACTTAAAGACCTTAAATTAAAAACTCCTACAGAACTCCTCACTGTTGCAGAGGAGCATGATGTAGAAAACGCAAGCACAATGCGCAAACAAGAGTTGATGTTTGCAATTTTGAAAAGGCTTGCTGAACAAGATATTGAAATTATCGGTGAAGGCGTTGTTGAAGTCCTTCAAGATGGTTTTGGCTTCTTGCGCTCTCCAGATGCGAACTACCTGCCTGGGCCAGATGATATTTATGTCTCGCCATCGCAGATCCGCCGTTTCTCTTTGAGAACAGGCGACACTGTTGAAGGGCAGATTAGAAGTCCAAAAGAAGGGGAGCGTTACTTCGCACTTCTCAAGGTTAACAAGATTAACTTTGAAGATCCCGAAAAAGCCCGTCACAAAGTTCACTTCGATAACTTGACGCCGCTCTATCCAGATGAACGTTTTAACCTGGAAGTTGAAAGTCCTGCCTCCAAGGACCTATCTCCAAGAATTATCGATCTGGTTGCACCGTTGGGTAAAGGTCAGCGCGCTCTGATTACAGCGCCTCCAAGAACCGGTAAGACTGTTTTCCTTCAAAATATTGCCAAATCCATTACAACCAACCACCCGGAATGCTATCTCATCGTTCTCTTGATCGATGAACGTCCTGAAGAAGTGACGGACATGCAGCGCACGGTGAATGGTGAAGTTGTTTCTTCTACATTTGACGAACCTGCATCACGCCACGTTCAAGTTGCAGAAATGGTCATTGAAAAAGCCAAGAGGCTGGTTGAGCATGGACGCGATGTTGTAATCCTTCTGGATTCCATTACCCGTCTGGGCCGCGCGTATAACACCGTTGTGCCGTCCTCCGGTAAGGTGCTGACAGGTGGTGTGGATGCGAACGCGCTGCAACGTCCTAAACGCTTCTTTGGTGCTGCTCGTAACATTGAAGAGGGTGGCTCTTTAACAATCATCGCAACGGCTCTTATTGATACAGGTAGCCGTATGGATGAGGTTATCTTTGAAGAGTTCAAGGGAACCGGTAACTCTGAAATCATCCTTGACCGTAAGATCTCCGACAAGCGTATCTTCCCAGCTGTTGATATTCAACGCTCCGGTACACGTAAGGAAGAGTTGCTGGTATCCAAGGATAAGCTCAAGAAAACCTTTGTGCTGCGCCGTATTCTCAACCCAATGGGAACTGTCGATGCCGCCGAGTTCCTGCTGGATAAACTCCGGCAGACAAAATCCAATGAAGACTTCTTCGATTCAATGAATACCTAATTGAAGAATTAAAATTGTTGTATTGTCCACCGCACTCCAACTAACTGGAGTGCGGTTTTTATTTGGAATTTCCTATGAAGATACTTGATACACCTACGATAGAAACCGAACGCCTCATTCTTCGTAAATGGGAGAAGCGGGATCTGGAGGGGCTGATTGAACTTTGCTCTGACACGAAGGTTATGGAGTTTTTTCCATCAACCCTGTCTGAGCAAGAGGCAGCGGCCTTTCTTGAACGGTGCCTTGTGAGGCAAGAGGAATTTGGCTCTTGTTTTCCGGTGGTAGAAGATAAAACTTCCGGGGAGTTTCTTGGGTTTACCGGCCTTACTATACCTGCATATCAAGATAAGCTTGAGTTTGGACCTTGTGTGGAAATCGGTTGGCGCTTGTTACCAGGTTGCTGGGGCAGGGGCGTTGCATTGGAAGCGGCAACTGCATGGCTGGACTATGGTTTCAAGCAATGTGGCTTGCATGAAATAATTGCGTTTACGACAAAAGAAAATGTTAAGTCCAGACGAGTTATGGAAAAACTGCGCATGACATACAACAGTGCGGATGATTTTAATCACCCGAGCCTGTCTCCAGATCATCCGCTCGCCATGCATGTTCTTTACCGGATGAGAGCCAGTGACTGGTCTGCCATGAAGGCCTAGAGTACATTGCATTCACGCGTTGTACTCTAAAGCAATGAGGCGCAACGCTGAATCGATTGGGGATTCCCAATCAGGTTGATTTGTGATTCACTCCTTTTAGGGAGGAGATCACATGGGCCGGCCACTTTCACTTGATTTACGCCTTCGCTTTAAAAGGCTCATTTTATCCGGGATGAGCGGGCGTGAAGCAGCACGCCGCCTGCTGATCTCTCCAGCATCAGGATCTCGCTTGGCCCGTAAAGTTCGGGAGGGGCAGAGTTTAATCCCGGTCAGGACAGGGCGCCCAAAGGGAGGCGGAAAATTGGAGCCCTACCTCTCCTTCTTGCGCGAGCTGGTCAATCAAGACGGAGATATCACGTTGATGGAGTTATGTGATGCACTTTTCATGGCTGAGGGAGTGAGGGTTCACCATACTTCCGTCTCCAAGGCTTTGCGCCGTCTTGGCTACACCTATAAAAAAAATCGTTGGTGGCAACCGAGCGTGGCAAACTCCATGTACAAAATGCCAGAGATGAATGGCGCCACACCCGTCAGCCTATAATGCGTGATCTGCCTGAGAGACTGGTGTTTCTCGATGAAACCAGTGTTAAAACGAATTTAACCCGGCTGCGAGGCCGAGCCTTTAAAGGGGAACGAGCCCTTGACACAGCGCCGTTTGGACGCTGGCAGAACCAGACCTTTATCGCCGGTTTGACCCACGAGGGACTCATTGCGCCCTGGGTTCTGGACGGGGCCATGAATGGCAAGGCATTCACCACTTATATCACGACACAACTGGCTCCATGCTTGCACCCTAAAACGGTGGTCATTCTGGATAACCTGTCCACACACAAAGTTCCAGAAGCCGCAAGGGCCCTCAGACAAAGCGGGTGTTGGTTCCTTTTTCTGCCGCCCTATTCTCCTGATCTCAATCCTATCGAAATGGCGTTTTCCAAGCTCAAAGCACACCTACGCAGAATGAAAGCCAGAACCTTTGAGACCTTGATAAAGGCTCTGGGTGACATATGCGATCTGTTCACACCCCAAGAGTGTTGGAATTACTTCAAGGCAGCTGGATATGTTTCAGTATAAAGGCTCAAGACTATAGCTTATATATTTAGAGCAAATTCTACATTTGTGATTACACGTTGTTCTAGATCTTAAAGTGCAAGTCCTGAAGTCGAGTGATTGGCTGGGAACAGCCACGCTCTGAGCAAAGGTAGAGAGCTTCTTTTTCTTGCAATTCCTCATCCATGGGCAGGTAAGTAGTATTGCCTATATCAAGAAGAATTACGGGGTCGGCCTTTGAGAGGATCTCTTTCTTCAGAGCGCTATTCTCCTTGGGCATCAGGGCTCTTATAAAGCGCGACCTTGTATCCAGTGCGTTTAGCATGGCAGCTGTACCGTAGACATTCTTTACAATCTGTTTTGAAAAACTCTGGAATATCTTGTCTGCAATGGATTTACTGTGATCATCTCCTGTCAGAATCCAGTGTTCGGTGAAGGCAAGCGCTGCACTGCTGTTATAGTTTGGAACGGCTTCATCAAGGCAATGAAGTGGGCGTACTATGAGATTATCCGCATTGTGAGAGCTAAGATAAAATCCACCTGTCTCCGATTGGAATTCAGCAGTTAGCCTGTCCAGAAAACCTGATGCGTCCTTATAGAAGTTGCTCTTTGCCAGTTGGTTTTTTTCAGTTCGGCCAAGGGCAAGGGCTGCGCGCGCCATGGCTGCATAGTCTACCGCGAAATCGCATTTTGACCCAGTGCCCTCTCGCCAGGAATGACTTAAGCGCAGATCGCTTTGTGCGATTGTGTTCTTGATAAAGCGATAGCATTGCTCTGCAAGTTCTCGGAAACGAGTATGCTCTGTCACTTCACTGGCGCTGACCAGAGCAATAATCATGTAGCCATTCCAGTCCACCAGAACCTTGTTATCTTTTGCAGGTGGAGTTCTTGTTCTCTCTCTATGCTCCCGCAGCAACCGATGACATACGCCAAGTCTTTGCTCCTCTTCAGGGAAGCTGGCTTGTTTCAATGTAAGACTTTCCTGCGAAGGAGCTGAAAGGTCTATCCCATATATTTGTGTAAAGAACTCCCAATGCTCGTCTGGAAGAACCTGACGGAGTTCCTCACAAGTCCAGAGATAGTATTTACCTTCTTCCCCATCGCTATCAGCGTCAAGGGCAGACGCAAACCCGCCATCTGGTAAAAGCATTTCCCGTTCCAACCAGCTTACACAGTCCTTGATCTTTTCCAGATAAAAGGTGTTTTGGGTTGCGGCGAAAGCCCATGTGAGATGCTGGATGAAAAACGCATTGTCGTAGAGCATTTTTTCAAAGTGCGGCACCTCCCATTTTTCATCGGTGCTGTAGCGGGCAAGTCCGCCGCCCACATGATCATAGATTCCACCCAGACATAGAGCATCCACGGATTTTATAAACTGGTAGAGGAGGTGGTCATCCTCATCTCTCAAAGAGCTTCGATAAATGAGTTCCTGAACAGCTGCCTGAGGAAATTTTGGGGCACCAATGGTTCCACCATAAAGAGGGTCCTGCCGAGCCGATAGTGTTTTGCCAGCTTGGGAAATGAGGGCAGGGTCCAGCTCACCAGAGGAGGATGTTTTATTATGCTTGAGGCGGGTGACTATTGCCTCCCGATTGTTAGTGACCCCTTCTTTATTGTCGTTAAAGGCATCCGAGATGGAAACCAGAACGTCTTTAAATGAAGGCCTTCCATATTGCTGAGTGGGTGGGAAATAGGTGCCACCCCAGAATGGTTCAGCGTCAGGTGTCAGGAACATGGTCAACGGCCAGCCCCCTTGCTCTCCCAATATATTGAGTGCCCGCATATATATATGATCAATATCGGGACGCTCTTCTCGGTCCACTTTAATATTGATATAGAGTTGGTTCATGAGGTTGGCTGTTTGTGGGTCCTCGAAACTCTCATGGGCCATAACGTGGCACCAATGGCAAGCTGAGTAGCCCACAGACAATAAGATTGGACGGTTGGATTGACGTGCTGCTAAGAGGGCTTCTTCTCCCCATTCCCACCAGTGGACGGGATTGTCTTTGTGTTGGAGAAGGTAGGGGCTTGAAGCATCGGTCAAGCGGTTGTAGCTCATCATAGCCTCGTAAGCTGCTCGTACTTTTATGGAAGCATCATGGTAGGTGCTTTTTTGTTGAACGCAAGAAATGATTGGTTTTGAAAATGTCGGGAATGAATAGCGATACAATATATGCGGTTTCCAGTGGAGCTCTGCCTTCAGGTGTTGCTGTTATCCGGCTTTCAGGACCAATGAGCAAGGAGGCCTTAAGAGCATTAACCAAGGGCCGCTTTCCTGCTGCACGCGAGGCCGCGCTTAGAAAACTTTATGATCCGGCCGACGGGATCATTCTGGATGAAGTGCTTGTCCTTCGTTTTGATGGCCCCAATAGTTTTACCGGTGAAGACGTTGTTGAACTCCACTGTCATGGGGGGCGAGCAGTTGTCGCAAGCATATTAAAAGCGCTGTCCGGTTTCAAAGACTGCAGGCCAGCAGATCAAGGTGAGTTCACACGGCGGGCGTTTCATAACGAGAAGCTGGACCTTACCGAGGTTGAAGGGCTGGCGGATTTAATTGATGCGGAGACAGAAGCTCAACGGCGGCAGGCCCAAAGACAGATGGGCGGAGCGCTTGGAGAGCTTTATAGCAACTGGCGCAAAACGCTCATCCGCTGCCGCGCCTTGATTGAAGCCGAACTGGATTTTTCTGATGAAGAGGATGTACCCGATTCAGTGGCAACCGAGATCTGGAAGGAGCTTTCATCACTCAACGGCGAAATAGCATCTCACCTGAGTGATGCCCGCAGAGGGGAGAGATTACGCTCCGGACTGCAGGTCATTTTGCTTGGCCCTCCCAATGCCGGTAAATCAAGTTTAATGAACAAACTGGCGCAAAGAGACGTTGCGATTGTGACACCAGAAGCAGGCACCACGCGGGACGTTCTGGAAGTTCATCTGGATTTGGGTGGCTACCCAGTGACCTTGATTGACACGGCTGGCATACGAGAGGATGCAGGCTTGATCGAGAAAGAAGGGATCAGAAGAGCCATGCAGCATGCCGGTGAATCGGATCTTATTCTCTGGACTGTAGATAGTGATGAGGCACTTAATGCTGTGCCGGATGAGTTCCGCGACCAGTCCAATCTGTGGTTCTTGCACACCAAATCCGACCTTAACAAACACGCGCCCACGGTTGAGGATAACCACTCGGGGAAGGTTATTGAAACCTCTGTTATTGAAGCGGGTGGCATAGACGGCCTTCTGAAATCTCTTCGGGAATTTGCCGAGGAGAACATCGGGCTCATTGAAAGTCCTCTTATCACAAGAGAACGCTATCGGGTTTTATTGCAAAAATGTTTCGATGATATTCAAAGGGCCATTGAAGCGGTACAGCTGCCCATTGAGCTGAGAAGTGAAGATCTTCGGAGTGCGGCTGATAGCTTGGGCAGGATCACAGGGCGCATTGATGTTGAGGATCTGCTGGATGTTATTTTCAGGGATTTCTGTATTGGTAAATAGATAGTTATAGAATGTTTCACGTGAAACACTTTCTGTAGTGCGCTGAAAAATATAAAGAAAATATTTGGTTTAACACTCCTGTTGAAGCGCCCGCATGTGAGCGGCTTCATCAGGAGAGTTTGCTTTGACCCACTGGCATTCCTGATGTATTGAAGGGACAAAGATTTTACAAAAAGCCCCTCAGATAACATGAATGCTCAAACACAGCTCGGCTGGTTACAGTGAAGCTTTACTAGTGAGAGGGTAAATAGCGGATACAAGATGCCTGATAGTTTGAAGCAAAATTTCGATGTGATTGTCGTCGGTGGCGGTCATGCTGGATGCGAAGCTGCAGCTGCCTCAGCCCGTATGGGCGCGCGTACAGCCCTAGTCACTCACAAGTTCGATAGTGTTGGAGTTATGTCTTGTAATCCGGCCATCGGAGGTTTGGGCAAAGGGCATCTTGTTCGCGAGATCGATGCTCTGGATGGTTTGATGGGGCGCGTCGCAGATGCTGCCGGCATCCAGTTCCGTATGCTCAACCGCCGAAAGGGGCCAGCAGTACAAGGCCCTCGGGCACAAGCTGACAGGAAACTCTACAGAGAAGCGATGCAAAAAGAGATTGCTGCTATCGAGTTTCTGGATGTTATTGAGGGTGAAGCGGACAAACTCATTCTTGAAAGCGGTTTGCTCAAAGGTGTTACACTGAAGGACGGTACTGTCGTTTCCGCGCCATCTGTTGTCATAACCGCAGGCACCTTCCTAAGAGGGATGATCCATATCGGCATGGAAAAAATTCCTGCTGGCCGTGATGGTGATGCGCCTGCCATGGGCCTTTCCGGTTCACTGGAAGACCTTGGTCTGCGCTTGGGACGACTGAAAACCGGAACACCAGCACGCTTGGATGGACGCACAATCAAGTGGGACACATTGGCCGAGCAGCCCGGTGATGAAGAGCCAATTCCTTTTTCTTATCTGACAGAGAAAATCGAAGTCCCACAGGTCCCATGTCACATCACGCGAACGACCGCTGAGACACATACGATCATTCGCGACAATATTCAGTTCTCGGCCATGTACTCCGGAGAGATCAAGGGAAGGGGCCCAAGATACTGTCCTTCCATTGAAGACAAGGTTGTCCGCTTTGGTGATAGAGACGGCCATCAGGTATTCCTGGAGCCCGAAGGCTTGGATGACTACACCGTCTATCCCAATGGAATTTCCACGTCGCTGCCTGTTGATGTTCAGGAAAAATACATCCGCTCGATTCCCGGGTTGGAAGATGTGGTCATTCTGAAACCCGGATATGCCATTGAATATGATCATATCGATCCAACCGAACTGCTGCCCACACTGGAAACCAAAAAACAAAAGGGGCTCTTTCTGGCAGGGCAGATAAATGGAACGACGGGATATGAGGAAGCGGGTGCTCAAGGTCTTCTGGCCGGCCTAAACGCAGCACGTCACGCTTCTGGTGGTGAGGATATTATTATTAGCCGTGCAGCCGGTTATATCGGGGTGATGGTTGATGATCTGGTCACCCGCGGTGTTACCGAGCCCTACCGCATGTTTACTTCCCGCGCCGAATACAGGCTATCTCTACGGGCGGATAATGCGGATCAGCGGCTTACTCCACTTGGTATGGAATGGGGGTGTGTTGGCGCTGTTCGCGAAAATTCTTTTGAGAGGAAGCGCCAGCAGCTTGATGAAATTCGTGCGCTGATGCAGAGCCTGCGCATTAGCCCCAATGAGGGCCGCAAGCATGGATTGCCTATAAATCAGGACGGCGTAAAGCGCTCAGTTTTTGATTTGCTGTCCTACCCAAATATTACACTAGATAGCCTTCTCGAAGTTTTCGAGGAGCTTAAAGGTGTTGATCGCGCACTGGCCGAGCAGGTTGCCATTGATGCTTTATACGCTGTTTATCTGGAACGCCAGGCAGCTGATATTGAAGCGCTGAAGAGGGATGAAGAGCTACTTATTCCAAAGAATATCAATTATGACGATTTAGCTGGTCTCTCAAATGAAGTGAAGCAGAAGCTTCTTGATGTACGCCCGGCAACAATTGGGCAGGCAGGGCGTATTGACGGGGTGACCCCAGCCGCTCTGACTTTGCTTCTTTCTTATATCCGCCGTACTGCCATGAAGACAGCAGGAGCTGCCTAACCAATGACTACTTTGAGCAACTCTGATAGTGATCAGATCGAAATGCTTAAACGCATGTATCCAGATGTTTCACGTGAAACGATTGATTCCTTTTCAATCTATGTAGACCTGGTTCGCAAATGGCAACCGGCACAGAATTTGATTGCACCCTCCACAATGGGGGATATCTGGCTGCGGCATGTGGCAGATTCCATTCAAATCCAGAAGAGTCTGCCGTCTGCTTCCCAGTGGATTGATTTCGGGAGTGGGGCAGGCTTTCCGGGTCTTATCACAGCGATTCTTTTGAAGGATAAAGAAGGATCGCTTGTAAACCTGGTGGAGAGTAATCAAAGGAAAGCCTCTTTCCTGAGAACAGTTGCGCGTGAAACCGGCAGTAGGGTGAAGGTGCATGCGGGGCGAATAGAAGCCGTTACCAAGGACTGGGAAACCCCAATAGAGGGGGTATCCGCCCGCGCCTTGGCATCGCTGGATATGCTCTGTGGTTTTTCCAGTCAGTTTATTGAACGTGGAGCAACCGCTGTTTTCCACAAAGGGCAAGATTTTCGTAGGGAAATAGACGAGGCCTCTCAAAACTGGGAGCTGGATCTGGTAGAAAAAGATAGTCTTGTAGATCCGCAGAGTAAGGTGTTGTTGATTTCAAAAATGACAGCACGACAGGCCTAACGAGGTAAAGCCGGATGAGCAGTTTACCGCAGTCACCGAGAGTTCTAACCGTTGCCAATCAGAAGGGCGGCGTTGGAAAAACAACCACTGCTATCAATTTGGGTACTGCTCTGGCCGCTATTGGCGAGCGCGTTCTTGTTATTGATTTAGACCCACAAGGGAATGCCTCAACAGGATTGGGTATTGATAGGAAGGTGAGAGAGTTCACCACCTATGATGTCCTTTGTGGAGATTGTACTCTGGAAGAGGCGATTATTGGAACCGCAGTTCCACGGCTCTCCCTTGCACCATCCAACATGGATTTGCTCGGTGTAGAGCTGGAAATTTCCGGTGCTGCGGATCGGACTTTCCGGCTTCGCAATGCAATTTCGGGTCTGGCAAAAGCGGCTGAAAGAGGGGCTATAGAGGGCTATTCCTACGTTCTGGTAGATTGTCCACCATCGCTGAACCTTTTGACAATTAATGCTCTGTCAGCTTCACACTCCATCCTTGTTCCGTTGCAGTGTGAGTTTTTTGCGCTGGAAGGTTTGAGCCAGCTCCTCAGCACTGTTGAGCAGGTCAAGCAATCGCTCAATGAGGAATTAAGCATTCATGGCATTGTTTTGACAATGTATGACAGCAGAAACAACCTGTCGGCCCAAGTGGTGCAAGATGTAAGGGAAACCATGGGAGACGCTGTGTACGACACTGTGATTCCCCGCAATGTACGAGTTTCGGAAGCGCCTTCACATGGAAAACCCGCGCTTCTTTATGATCTGAAGTGCTCTGGTTCCCAGGCATATTTGCGCCTTGCATCGGAGATAATTCAAAGAGAACGTGACCTGCGCACTGTTGCTGTCTGAATTTTAGTTTTCAAATACTACTTTTAAATGTGGACGAACCTGCTGTCTATCTTTGCGGTTTTTCATAGGTCTATGTAAGCTAACCATCTGTTTGGAGTTCAAGTGAGGTTAGCTGGGGAATGGCAAAGTCAGAAGAAGGCGGACGCGGTAATAAGCGTCTGGGCCGTGGTTTGGCAGCTCTTATTGGTGATGTTAGCACCGAACCTGGCCCAAAACCCGAGCGACAGCGGGATAATAGAAAAGTTCCCATTGAGTATATTCGGCCGAATCCGCGCAATCCGAGGAAGGCTTTTGTGGAGGAGGACCTTCAAAGCCTGACCGAATCTGTTCGGGAAAAGGGAATTGTTCAACCGATTCTGGTTCGCCCCACTCCAAATGAACCGGGTCATTTTGAGATTATTGCAGGGGAGCGGCGCTGGAGGGCAGCTCAAAAAGCTGGCTTGCATGAAGCCCCTGTCATCATCAGAAATGTCACTGATCAAGAAGCTCTTGAGCTGGCGATTATTGAAAATGTTCAAAGAGCAGACCTCAACCCAATCGAAGAAGCATTAGGCTATGACCAGCTTATTGATGAGTTTTCCTATAGTCAGGCTGAACTCTCAAAGGTCATTGGTAAAAGCCGAAGCCATGTGGCAAATACCCTGCGCCTTCTGAAACTACCAAACGCGGTAAAAGACTATCTTGCGGAAGGGTTGCTGACAGCTGGCCATGCAAGGGCCCTGATTAACGCACCAGACCCCGCTGCCCTTGCTGATCTTATTGTCGAAAAGGGCCTAACGGTACGCGATGCCGAAAAACTTGCACAGAACCCAACGTCTTTGGAAAAGAAAACGGCAGCTCCAAAGCCACCCAAAGACGCCAATACAAAGGCACTGGAAAAGCGCCTTATGGATGGGCTCGGCCTCAAGGTAAATATCGCACATAAAGCGGAGAAGGGCGCAGGTGAGCTGAAAATCAAATACGCCTCTCTTGAGCAACTCGACGAAGTCTGCCGCTTGCTGGGTATTGAACAATAAGCTCTTTTATGACGGTTTTTGCTTTTAAGTAACGCGTTTATGAATATAAAATGGAAGTCAGGCTCTTCTAACAAGTCCAAAAGGTCTTTTGCCTAAGACAATTGGAATAGTAGAGGAAAGGTAAGACGTTTGCCTTCCAAACAATCACAGCGCATTTTGAGCTTTAGCGGGTTGGAGCGGGATTATGAGCAAAGCCGCCCATCCTATCCCGATGCAGCGCTGTCGCACCTTCATCAGGTAGTCTCCCCATTGCCATGCAATCGCATATTGGATGTGGGATGTGGCACAGGTAAATTCACGCGCCGGTTAGCCAGAAACTTCCCAGTTTGCAATGTATTCGGCTCGGATGTGAATGCGGATATGCTGGCACAAGCGCGCCGCTCATCAACTTCTAAGAAAATCCAATACCTGTCGTTTAGTGCCGAGAAAATTCCGCTTAAATCAAATAGTTTCGGATGTGTAACGACTGCTCAGGCCATTCACTGGTTCGATAAGGCAAAGTTCTTTGAAGAGGCTCAGCACCTACTTCAGCCCAAGGGCTGGGTTTGTGTTGCTGATAACGTGAGAAACTGGCGCATAAATGCGTTTTTGGAGGCCTATGAAGCTTTCTTGGAGCGTTATTCCCCAGACTACGACAGGGATTACAGGGACCTTAACTACCGCGAAATAATGGAGGCGTGCGGCTTTCATCCAAACCCTGATTTTACTTGTGAGTGGACACGGCCAATGACAGCAGACAGGTTTGTCCAGTTTTCATGCTCTTCCACACGAACCCAAAGCGCATTGAAAATACATGGAGATGGGATTTTAGAGGAGCTACGTGCGCTTATTAAGCAGCATTATGGAGAGGCAAATGTGGTGGTTCACTACACCACCCATCTTGCTATGGGCCAGAAAACGGGCTCTACTTGAGGCTTCGTAACATACCTTATCGCTTTTTCTGCGCCATACGGGCCGCTTGAGTAATGGCAAGAAGCGTGTGAGACAAAATTGCGATGGAAAGCGCAGGTTTCAGCCGTATATCCTTAACAGATTCCTGCAGTCGTATCATGGCCCGTTCCAGTTTTTCCGCGTTCCAGATTTCAATTTCCCTGATGAGTTTCGCTTTACGCTTCCAGAAAATAGGAGGGCGAAGACCACCTACAATAGATTCAGGGGAGACCCTGCGGTCTGCCTCCAGCCGGCATTTGTGGATTACCTGAAAGTGTTTGAGGGCCATGTTAGCAATCACACCTGCGTCCATTCCACTGGCCGAAAGGCGCTCAAGGCCATGATCCAGTGTTTTGATATCGCCAAGGGCGGCAGCATCAATCAGCTCATCTATGGCAAAGGCCGAGGCATCCCCAATAATTTCTTCAACGTGGCTGGATTCGATCCGTCCGCTACCCAATGCATAAAGGCAGAGCTTTTGCACTTCCCCGCGGCTGGCCAGACGATCGGCCCCTAAAAGGTCGTGGAGAGCCTTTCTCGCTTCCTTTGATATCTGGAGACCGGCAATCTGAGTTTCCTCGTCTATGAGCCTATCAACGTCTCTGGTGGTATCTGCAAAGCAAGGAATGGCGTAGGCTGTCTTGCTTGCTTCAATCTTCTTCCGCAGACCGGTCCCTTTTTTAAGATCTCCCGCCTCAATAACGATGAAAGCCTCGAAATCCGGGCTCTTCAGCAGTGCCTCAACAGCAGTGGTGACGGCCTTATTGCCTTCCTCACGAACCCAAATGGTCCGTCTGCCGCCAAATAAAGGGATGGTAAGTGCTTCATCAATCAGTCGATTTGGATCTGAGGCCAAATCAGATGCATCCAGTTTTACTTGAGAAAACGGATCATCATTTTCTTTTGCAACACCGTTAATCAGTTGCTTTGCACGTTCATTGACCAGCCCTCTATCAGGGCCATACACCAAAATCAGATTGACTGATTTTGGTGGGTTCGAGACAAAGCGCTCAATTTCATTATTTTTTAGGGCTACCATGGAGGCAAGACTATTGGTCTGTGGCGAAGTAGCCGGCAATGCGTGCCTGAATATCCGAGGCTACAATTTTTGTTGCACGGTTTTCGGCGTCCCGCTCGGCTCTTAAGTTTGCAAAGCGCTGATTTGAGAAGTCATAGGAAGCAGATCCGAAAGAACGTCCCACATAGAGCGTTTTTTCTGAAGATGCATCTGACAAAACAAAGCTGGCAGAGAGTGTAATGTTGTAGGCTGAAGGCACATCGGAGAGCTCTTCCACACCCACTTCGGTTTGAACAGTATCAATCAGAACTTCAAGGTCATACTTTTGTGCAAGACCGCTTCCCCCGCGACGGAAAAGGTATTGCAGTTCATTACTCATGTACTGATCGACGCGTTGTGAAGAATTGTTGCTGCCGATAAGGGAGACTTTTACGTCGATCGCGGCCAACTCGTCTTGCACAAGCGTTGTTTCGGATCCGTTACTATTTAGAATATTGGGAGATGTCCCATATAACGGGCGAACCTGACATCCTGAAAGAGCGAGAGTTCCTGCAAGAATCACGGCGCTGCCGAGCAAAGCTCGGCAGGCTGAAGCAGAAAGATTCGCTGTTAAGTTATACGACGACATTCACAATCCTTTGAGGAACAACGATAATTTTCCGTGGTTCCTTACCGTCCAGAGCTTTGATAACGACTTCTTGTTGTAGAATAGCCGCTTCGACCACCTCTTTGGAAGCGTCTCTTGCAATTGTTAACTCGCCTTTTTTCTTTCCGTTGATCTGGATCGGCAGTGTCACACTGTTTTCAACAAGCAGTTCTTCTTCAACTTCCGGCCATTCACTCTGCGAAATCAGCTTTTCAGAGCCCAGTAGCGACCAGCATTCCTCTGCAAGGTGAGGGGTGATCGGCTGCATCATCACCAGCATAAAGCTCGCTGCTTCACGCAAGGAGTAGGCCATATCTGGCTTGGAAAGGTCTGCCTGCAAAGCCTTGCTGATGGTGTTGGTGAACTCGTAAAGCCGTGCTACAGCACGGTTGAAGCCCAGCCCCTCAAAATCTTTGGAAACAGCGGAGAGTGTTTTATGGGCCGCGCGGCGCAGGCCCAGAGCTTCATCACTGAATTTCTCAGGCTTTGTGGCAACGGCTTCGCTGTGCTCGGCAATATCGCTCATGATGCGATAAATGCGCTGCACGTGACGCCATGCGCCAAGAACCCCATCCTCGCTCCAGATAATATCGCGCTCTGGCGGGCTGTCGGAAAGAACAAACCAACGGGCTGTATCAGCGCCATAAGTCTCAATAATATCCGTTGGATCAACAACGTTCTTCTTGGACTTGGACATTTTCTCGATGGAGCCGATAGCTACATCTTCGCCCGTATCCAGAAGGGTCGCCCGGCGCTTGCCGTCCACTTCTTCCAACTTGATATCAGCGGGGGAAACCCAGCGCCCGTCACTGGAAGCTTTATAGGTCTCGTGGTTCACCATGCCTTGGGTAAAGAGGCCCTTGAACGGCTCTTTAATGTCAAGGTGACCGGTGATTTGCATGGCGCGGGCAAAGAAGCGGGAATAAAGCAAATGCAGGATCGCATGCTCAATACCACCGATATACTGATCCACCGGCAGCCATTCGGTTGCAGCCTTCGGGTCTGTTGGGTTTGCGTTTTTCGGGTCGGTAAAGCGGGCGAAATACCAAGATGAATCCACGAAGGTATCCATCGTATCCGTTTCGCGCTGCGCATCAGCGCCGCAGCACGGACACTTTACATCACGCCATGTTGGATGGCGGTCCAGCGGGTTCCCGGGACGGTCGAATGAAACATCCTCCGGCAGTGTAATCGGCAGCGTTTCTTTTGGCGCTGGTTGTGGTCCGCAGCTTTCACAATGGATGATCGGAATAGGGCAGCCCCAGTAGCGCTGGCGTGAAAGACCCCAGTCACGCAGGCGATAATTGGTCTCGCGCGCTCCCTGTGGTTTTCCATCTACTTGCTGCGCTTCCAGACGCTCGCTCACGGCTTTTTTAGCATCGCCAATGGAAAGACCGTCCATGAACTGAGAATTGAAGATCTTGCCGTCGCCGGTATAGGCTTCAGTGCCAACTTCATAAGTCGCGGCATCTTCACCTTCAGGCAAAACAACGGCTGTTACAGGCAGATCGTATTTGCGGGCAAAATCCAGATCGCGCTGGTCATGGGCAGGGCAAGCGAAAATCGCGCCGGTGCCGTAGTCCATCAAAATGAAGTTAGCAACAAAAACAGGCAGTTCCCATGATGGGTCCAGAGGGTGTTTTACACGAAGGCCAGTATCGAAGCCCAGCTTTTCTGCTGTCTCGATAGCTTCTGCAGTCGTGCCGATCTTGCGGCATTCCTTGATGAATTCCTGCAGCTCGGAGTTGGTCTTGGCAAGCTCTTCTGTGATTGCATGATCTGGAGACAGACCTACAAACGACGCGCCGTACAAGGTATCAGGGCGTGTTGTGAACACTTCCAGTGTTTTATCACCGGTCGGTGCTGCCTCGGAAAACTCGAAGAGTACCTTTGTGCCCTCGGATTTGCCGATCCAGTTCTTCTGCATCAGGCGCACTTTTTCCGGCCACTTATCCAGCCCGTCAATAGCGCTCAGCAAGTCCTCGGAGTAATCTGAAATGCGGAAGAACCACTGGGTCAACTCACGCTGCTCAACCGTTGCACCAGAACGCCAGCCCTTGCCGTCAATAACCTGCTCGTTGGCCAGAACGGTCATGTCTACTGGGTCCCAGTTGACCTTGGACTTCTTGCGGTAAATGAGGCCAGCCTTCAGGAAGTCCAGAAACAGGCTCTGCTGTTTGCCGTAATAGTCTTCGTCACATGTCGCAAATTCGCGTGTCCAGTCGAAGGAAAGACCAAGCGTTTTCAGCTGGCCGCGCATGGCAGCAATGTTGTTGTAGGTCCATCCTTTCGGGTGGACGCCTTTCTCGGAGGCCGCGTTTTCCGCAGGCATACCAAAGGCATCCCAGCCCATCGGGTGCAACACGTTGAAGCCTTTAGAGCGCTTGTAGCGTGCAACAACATCCCCCATGGCGTAGTTGCGAACGTGCCCCATGTGCAAGCGGCCGGAAGGGTAAGGGAACATCTCAAGGACGTAGTATTTTTCCCTTGGGTCATCATTGTCTGTAATGAAGACGTCTTTTTCGTCCCATTGCTTTTGCCAGCGCGCTTCTGTTGCGCGTGCGTTGTAACGCTCCGTAGCCATCAATTCAATCCGTCGTAAATCTTGCGAGCCCATGCGGGTAAACTGTTTGAAAGGACTGTCATCAGAATTTGCTAGGTTGGTCAACCTTCAAACTGCGGAAAATGCGGAAATAATCGGCGACAAATCCCATTAAAGTCACTAACAGAAAAGCAAGATTAGGTTTCAAGAAGATATATATAGTCTTTCGATGAAGGATTTTGTGGAGGCAAGAATGCAAGAAGAAGCGGCAAAACGTTTGGAAGATGTGAAAGCAACTATCCGCAATGCTGAGGAAAACTCAGGTCGTGAAACTGGTGCAACGACATTGATTGCAGTCTCCAAAACCTTCGAGGTTAATGCAATCAAGCCAGTGCTGGATGCCGGACAACGGGTTTTTGGTGAAAACCGTGTTCAGGAGGCGTTTTCAAAGTGGCCGGAGCTTCGCAGTGCGTATGAGGGTGTAGAGCTGCACCTGATTGGCCCCTTGCAATCCAACAAATCCAAGGAAGCTGTGGAACTGTTTGATGTCATTCACACGGTTGACCGGGAAAAAATCGCCAAGACTTTGAAAGCGGAGATGGAAAAACAGCAGAAATTCCCGAAGCTGTTTATTCAGATCAATACGGGCGAAGAACCGCAAAAAGCTGGTATTGCGCCCAAAGAGGCCGATGCCTTTATCGCGAAATGCCGTGATGAACTAGGGCTACAAATTGAAGGACTGATGTGCATTCCGCCAGTCGATGAAGCACCGGGTATGCACTTTGCGTTGCTGGAGAAAATTGCACGGCGCAATGGCCTTGAAAAACTTTCCATGGGTATGTCCAGCGATTTTGAAATCGCGGTTCAGCATCATGCAAGCCACGTACGCGTTGGCTCTGCAATCTTCGGTCATCGGGATTACAGCGCCTAACAACAGCAGTACCTTAATGGAGTGCTGGCTGTGCAATAAACGCAAACAGGCTTCAGTTCTGGCATAAAGGCCAGCAAATACAATTTATAAAAGCCCATGTGCGTCCAAGAGAAAGCAGTTGGGCTTTTATTCTATTGTGCTTCCTCGGTCATAGCAGGGGGAGTAACCGGAGCAATTCCCAATTTTTCAAGCCATGAGATAGTGGTTTTGGTCACAAGGTCGTTATTGTTCGGGCTCTCTAAATCGCCAACAACTATGTGATTTTTCTCATTCTGCGAGTGCTGAATAATGAGCCTGTCTTTTTTGGCGCCCCAGTTTTCGTAGTATTGAGCTGTGACAGCTTCATCGGCTTCAGTGTCATTGGGACTGTATATGAATAAAGTTGGAATGGTGGCTGTGTCTGGCTCGGCTTTGCGGACCAATTGAACAAACTGGGCAAGCGGCAATAGGGCTGAACTTGGGTAACAGACCGTCCAAGCGTACAAAATCTCCATTGAGGCATGCGTACCAGAGCAACGTGTGGGCCCCAAGGCGATCCTGCTCATGAATTTGGCATAAGGGTAGGTGAGAAGGGACGAACCGAAATTGTTTATCCTGAGGACAGGGGAGACTAAAATTGCAGCCACCACGTCTGTGCCGATAGTGTCCCCCTCCAGAGCTGACCACGCAATAAGCGCTCCTCCCAACGAGGTTCCCATAACAATAACCTTGTCTCCGATCCGTCTCCCGATCTCATAGGCTTCGGCCAGATCATCGACCCATTGGTTATAGCTCATCTCTCCCATGGCGGCATTTGTGCGCCCGTGTCCGGTCAAACGCGTATAAAACAAGTTTGCCTCAAGGTGCTCCGCCAGATTGTCGGGTACGGGCCTGATTTCTTCCTTACTGGCTGAAAACCCATGAATATAGACAACAGAGTAAGGAGTTTTAGATTTCGTTTCGGTATCGTTCCAAATAATTTGCTTTTCCAGACCGGGCTTGATATCGCGGAACTGTGCCTCTTCATTGTGAAGATACGCCTCGACATCCACGGGTATCTGCGTGGGGGAGAAACTAAGTGAAATAGGGGGAAACTTGTTGGTGAGCCAACCGTAACCAGCAACTAGAATTATGAGTGCGATACAGAACTTGAGAAATTTCATTGGCTCGTCCTGTGAAATCTGGTTCGAATTGCCCAACACTAGGCAATTGAATAGCACTGAACAATTACAGAGATTTTATATATGGCAGGTGCGGCTACTATAATATTGAGCCACAATTTTATTGACTCAGGTGCCGTGAAGCTCTAAAAACAGGCGAAATTCTGAAAAGGTTTGTTTTTCGAGCCACTGACTGGGACCCGAGAAGGTATAAAGAGATCCCAGAGGTCAACATCCGACAGCGCGTTGCGCCCTCGGGTGCTTTTTTGCTATGTCCCTGCATTATTGCGCGGGACCCTAGTGGAAATCGGCGGTAACAGAACTTTCCTGATGCTGAGAGGCAAGGTTTGAAGTAGACTTTGCTCTCAACTGTTTCAGAAACACGAATTTGTAAAAGGAACGCTATGTTCGATAACCTGTCAGATCGCCTCGGCGGCATTCTCGATAAGCTCACCAAACGTGGTGCTCTTTCAGAAGCCGATGTTAATGAAGCGCTGCGCGAAGTTCGCCGCGCGCTCATTGAGGCTGATGTGGCATTGCCTATCGTGCGTTCCTTTACCGATAAGGTGAAAAACCGCGCTGTTGGCGCTGAGGTTGTTAAATCTATCAAGCCGGGCCAGATGGTGGTCAAAATCGTTCACGATCAACTCGTGGAGATGCTTGGAACTGAAGACAACCTGATCGACCTGAACGCACCTGCCCCTGTCTGTATCATGATGGTTGGTTTGCAAGGTGCTGGTAAAACAACAGCTTCCGGCAAAATTGCTCTGCGTCTCACACGCCGCGACAAGCGCAAAGTGTTGATGGCGTCTCTGGATACACGCCGTCCGGCAGCTCAAGAACAGCTGCGTGTTCTGGGTGAACAGAACGACGTTGATACCCTGCCGATCGTTGACGGTCAGATGCCTGTCGATATTGCCAACCGTGCAATGACAGCGGCCAAGCTTGGCGGTTACGATGTTGTTATCCTTGATACAGCGGGACGTACCCACATTGATGAGCCTCTCATGGTTGAGATGGCGGACATCAAAAAGGCGACCAACCCCCATGAGATCTTGCTTGTTGCCGATGCCCTGACCGGTCAAGACGCTGTTAATCTGGCAAAGAACTTCGATGAGCGCGTCGGGATTACCGGCATTATGCTGACCCGTATGGATGGTGATGGCCGTGGTGGTGCTGCTCTTTCCATGCGTGCGGTCACAGGCAAGCCGATCAAGCTCATTGGTACCGGTGAAAAAGCTGAAGAACTAGAAGATTTCTACCCTAAACGTATTGCCGACCGTATCTTGGGTATGGGCGATATCGTTTCCCTCGTGGAAAAAGCTGCCGAGGCAATTGATGCGGAAAAAGCCGCAGAGATGGCCAGAAAGATGCAGAAAGGTCACTTTGACCTGAATGATCTGAAAGACCAGCTTGGCCAGATGGAAAAAATGGGTGGCATGTCCGGTATGATGGGCATGATGCCCGGTATTGGCAAAATGAAAAAGCAGATTGAAGCTGCGAACATTGATGAGAAAATGTTCAAGCGTCAGGTTGCGATCATTGAATCCATGACCAAGCAGGAACGTTCTAAACCCGAACTGTTGAAGGCCAGCCGTAAAAAGCGTGTTGCCGCCGGTTCAGGTGTTTCCGTTGCTGATGTGAACAAGCTGCTTAAAATGCACCGCCAGATGGCCGACATGATGAAGGCCATGAGCAAAGGCAAGGGCAAAGGTATGCTGGGCAAGATGATGGGTGCCATGGGCGGCGGAATGCCGGGCATGGGCGGCATGCCTGGAATGGGCGGTATGCCCGACATCGACCCCAAAGCCCTTGAACAGATGGCAAAAGCTGGACAAATGCCAGGCGGCATGGAACTTCCTAAAGGTCTTCCGGGTATCGGCGGTCCTAAACTTCCCGGCCTAGGTGGCGGCCTGCCAGGTCTTGGCAAGGGGAAAAAATAATATGAGTGGCTCTGACAAGTCCGTACAGGCTCAGGCACTGCTTGGCTCCCTGCGCTCCAGTATCGACAATATTGATGCAGCGCTGGTTCACATGCTGGCCGAACGTTTTCGTTGTACGCAGGCTGTTGGCGAGTTGAAGGCAACCCATGACCTTCCCCCGGCAGACCTTGAGAGAGAAAAAAGACAAATTGAACGCCTCCGTCAGCTGGCGGCGGATTCGAACTTAGACCCTGACTTTGCTGAGAAATTTCTGAACTTCATTGTGAAGGAAGTTATTCGGCATCACGAAGCCATTGCCGCTGACCACAGCGCTAATTGAATTCTAGGAGAATAAACATGGCTACTAAAATCCGTCTCGCACGCGGTGGCGCAAAAAAGCGTCCATTCTACCGTATCGTAATTGCTGACGTTCGCTCCCCACGTGACGGTCGTTTCCTTGAAATCGTTGGTCGCTACAACCCAATGCTGCCAAAAGGCGACGAAAAGCGCGTTGAACTGGACGAAGAGCGCATCAAGCACTGGCTCTCCAACGGCGCACAGCCAACAGACCGTGTTCACCGCTTCCTCGACGAAGCTGGTCTCTTGAAGCGTGAAGCACGCAACAACCCGAACAAAGCGAAACTCGGCAAGAAAGCTCAAGAGCGTCTTGACGAAAAGCTGGCTGCTGAAGAAGAAGCAAAAGCTGCTGCTGCCGCTGCTGCTGAAGAAGCTGCTGCTGAATAATTTTTGCCGTGTATCACCTGAAAGTGCCTACGCGTTTTCAGGTTAGGGTACACGCAGAATTACAGTTTAAAGCGGTGAAGTATTTTGCTGCTTTAAACTGGTTTCCAGTCTGTGAAAGGGCTATTAAATGTCAGCTAAATCAGATGAACTCATCTTGATGGCACAGGTTGGAGCTGCCCACGGTATTCGTGGTGAGGTGCGGGTGAAACCCTTTGGCGATGATCCGCTCTCATTTGCTGATTATGGCAAGCTGGAAACAGCCGATGGCCAGCAAAAATTCAAGGTAAAGCGCGCCCGTGTGCAAAAGACCGTGGTTGTTACCAAGTTCGAAGGCATTAACGATCGCAACGCGGCCGAAGCTCTGAACGGCACCAAGCTTTACATCGCCCGCCATAAACTTCCCGAAACAGAAGACGAAGACGAGTTCTACCACTCAGACCTCATCGGCCTCTCCGTTATTGACGGAGCAGGGGAACCTTTAGGCAAAGTGGTCTCGCTGGAAAACTTCGGCGCTGGCGAACTGCTGGAAGTAAAGCCACAAAGCGGCGGAACAGTCTATTTCCCGTTTACCAAGGCAGTGGTTCCGGCTATCGATCTGGAAGCTGGCAAAGTGACCGTCATCCCACCGGAAGGCTTTTTTGCAGCAGGTGAAAAAGAGCCTGAAACCGGCGGTGAAGACGGGTAAGCTGTCTGCTTACTTTTAATCTCCAATAGATAACAATAGAATCTAAAAACTATCCCGCTCACCCTTCGCCTGAGTATAGCATTTGCATGTTATATTTTGGAAAACTTGTCACGGGATCAGGAGATCTGACTGGATTTCTTAGTTACATGAGACTTCTGGACGATGGATCTCCTGCTGATACTGCTTTATGGGAAGAGTGGTTATCGGCCCTGCAAAAGCAACAGAGGCATAGCAATTTTATTGGGTTTTTGCTTGCTTGATCGAGGAATGGTATGAATATTGGTTATCTATTTCTAGCTGTCATTGCTGGCTTTGCTCTTCCTCTGCAAGGTGCTCTTGGTGGAAAATTGGGTGCTCTCCTTGAAAACCCTATGCATTCGACGTTTATTTCATACCTAGGCGGGCTGATTAGCTGTTTTGTGGTCATTCTGGTGCTTCGTATGCCTGCGCCCTCTCTAAAGTCTTTAGCGGTAGTAGACTGGTATCTCTTTCTTCCCGGAGTGCTTGGAGCTATTTTTGTAAGCGCGATGATGTTTTTGATGCCTAAAATCGGGATCGCCAATGTCTTGATCGCTGCAATAGTGGGACAGACAATAATGTCCATCGCGCTGGATCATTTTGGCGCATTCGGAAATCCTGAAATAAGAGTATCAGGGATCAGAGTTCTTGGAGCTCTTCTTTTAATGGCGGGGTTGTTCTGTATTCAGTATTCGTCAGCACCCGCAAACGAGCAGAGTTTTCCTGAAGCTTCTGAAACAGCCGCCTAGTTTTAACAAATACTGAGCGTTTGGGGTTCCTGTTTGCGGCTTGATCTAGTAATTGCAGGGCCAATGAATTCTTTAACCTCACGACGAGACCTATGACCTTTAGAGCCAGCATCCTCACTCTTTATCCTGAAATGTTTCCTGCAAATCTGGGCCTGAGCCTTTCGGGGAAAGCGCTGGAGCGGGGGGACTGGACGCTGAACGCCCACAACATCCGCGATTACGCCACCGACAAGCACCGCTCGGTTGATGATACGCCTTCAGGCGGCGGGGCAGGGATGGTGCTCAAGCCGGATATCCTTGCAAAGGCCATTGATGATGTGACGGAGGAAAATGATCCCCGTCCAAGGTTTCTTATGAGCCCACGCGGCAAGCCGTTAACGCAGGAAATGGCGCGGGATCTGGCCGAGGGGCCGGGGGCGATTATCGTGTGTGGCCGCTTTGAGGGCGTGGACCAGCGGGTGATTGAAGCGCGGAACCTGCAAGAGGTCTCCATCGGCGATTACATTCTCTCAGGCGGTGAAATGGCCGCCACCATCCTTCTGGATGCGGTTGTGCGCCTGCTTCCCGGTGTTATGGGCAACAAGGAAAGCGGTGACAGCGAGAGCTTTGAAAACGGTCTGCTGGAGCATCCCCACTACACACGCCCCGTTGAATTCGAGGGCCGACCGATTCCCGATATCCTCACAGGCGGGAATCACAAGTTGATCGATAAATGGCGTCTGGAGCAATCACAGGAGCTGACAAAACAGCGCCGTCCGGACCTCTGGAAAGCTTATTTAGACGGTAAAAAGGGCTAGACAGTCCCTGCGGTATTTTTCCGGTGACAAACGGGCAAAAACCGTTTATTACCGCGCCAACCGGAGTCTGGAACACTTGCTGCAATCTTAATGATTTGAAGCTGTTCCACTCTTACTTCCCGGTCTTGAGAAGGTTTGGTGTATACGTCCCTACAGCTGGACTGTTTGCGGACGCTCTGACCAATTGCAGAAAATGGATTACTGCTATGAATATTATTGAGCAGCTCGATGCTGAAGAAATGGCTCGCATCGAAGAGAACCGCAAGCTTCCTGAATTCTCCCCTGGTGACACTGTTCGTGTTTTGGTTCGCGTAACCGAAGGCACACGTACACGTGTACAGGCTTATGAAGGCGTTTGTATTGCTCGCTCCGGCGGTGGCATCAACGAAAGCTTCACTGTTCGTAAGATTTCTTACGGTGAAGGCGTTGAGCGTGTATTCCCGATCTTCAGCCCAATGGTTGAAGGCGTGGAAGTTATTCGTCGCGGCCGTGTACGTCGTGCGAAACTGTACTACCTGCGTGAGCGTCGCGGTAAGTCTGCACGTATCGTTGAAGCAACTAACGCACGTGCAAAGCGTCTTAACGAAAAAGCTCGTGAAGCTGCTGCTGCTGTTAAAGCTGCAAAAGAAGCTGAAAAAGCCGCTGCAAAAGAAGCCGCTGCTGAATAAGCTAAGTTTCTGTACTTTCAGTACAAAAGAACCTGCTGCCTTTCACAGGCAGCAGGTTTTTTATTGTGTTAGGCGCTTAAGGCCATTGCAAACTTAAATTTTTACAGCTTGGCTAATGAGAATGCTCTCTGATCATTAAGTAGTCCCATCTTCTTGAGCTTAATTTCAATCGCTTGCTCAGAAACCTTAAAATGCAATTTTAACTGCGTTAGAAAAAGTTTGTAGATTGTATAATTGCAAGGTTGATCATCAACATAGATGTAACCGTGGCCTCTGTTTTTGATATCTAGACCTGCCCTATATTCTTCAATTTTTCTCAGGAAGCTCTTTTCGGGAAGGAGTAGGCACGAAGCGAAAGTATTGGCTTGATACTCAAGGCGCTCATAATGAAATTCGTTTTCTCTATCACTATCTAATAAAAGATCATTCTCTATATGGGTTTCAGAGCGTAAGTAGCGATCATGTTGCATATAAAAATGCCCGATTTCATGCGCGATGGTGAATCTTTTTCGTTCCTTATTTTTATGAAAATTAATCTTAATAGTTTTCTGATCGAAGTTTGCTGATCCTAATATTGGATTACCGTAATTGTTGGTTATTTTTTCTTTAGAGCACTGAAGATCAATATTAAGTGTAGCGCAGATTTTTTTTAGATCAACGTCACCATCAAAATAATCAATTACTTCCAGAAGATATTGAGCTGACGTATTTAAATCATCAAAAGAGACATATGGGATATTTATCCGCTTGCTCTCAAGCCCGTCGTCTATGGGCTTATTTGAAATAATAGCTCCCAAAAAATGATTGAGTGAACCAAAAAAACTTCCGCCATAATATGCTGAAAATTTTAAGGGGTTGGGTTGGTTCACGTTGCTAAAGATTTGTGACCCTACATAACCACGTTCTAAACATGTGTTACCTGTGCGATCAGAGACGACTTCAAAGCCATGTTCATCATATTTGACAATTCCAATACGGCTATTTCTTACGACGTGCTCAGCCCCGGATTGCAGTCGAGTTGATACAACAAAAACACCTTTGACTGCGTGCTTGAATATTCGCTCTAACTTATGTGAAAAATCATTAACTTCGATTTCGGGAATACTGTTTCCATAATTTTTACATTCAAAAACCACGTATATTTGTGGTGAAGTTCTTCCTTTGGCATAAATCTCGAGAACAACATCAAATTCAACTTCGCCTCCGCGAAAATTACAGAGGTACTTTTTCTTTTTATGAATCTTACAAAGTTCACCAGGATATGCTCCATAGACTAAATCCCCTCGATCTTGTTGGTCTCGGAGGTATTTATAGAACTTGTTTTCGAGTTCATTTCCCTTTGCTACAGTACTCGTCATTCAATATAATTACTCTATGCCTATTTAATGTAACTCCATGTAACGACTATCCTCCACTTTTTAGCTCATGCGTATCCGCGAAAACTTCCCACCTGTCTTTGGTAGATACTTCTCATAGAATCTTATCCCCCTCTGCCTCACCTCCTCTACACTTGCTTCGTGCCCATGAAAGCGGGCCTTCGGTGGACCGTCCGCCGGGGCGTTATGGGCCGGGTTGGGCTAACGGGGAGAGGTAACGTATCTTTCCGGATGGTTCGTGCATGCGGGTTCTTACCGGAGCGAGGCCACAGGTCTCCTTTAAGACATGCATATCCTTGGGTGGCGTACAGTGGTGACAGGAAACTGTCTTATGGCGCCTATCCGGGGCAATGTGCCTGCGCTGCAAAAAAAGACCCGGGCAAGGCGACAGGCCAAAGCCGAAGAAACATTTTATGAATTACTGCGCAGGCTTGGGCCTGTTTGCCTTGCCACTCCCGTTCCTCGGGGTCTTGATTTCCAATCTGCCCGGGAAGCCGTGTGGTGCTGCTTTGCAGTGCGTGCCCAAAACCTTACGAAATCGGCAGGTTGCGATTACTACCACTTTAACGTTGAGAGAAATTCAATTTTTGACACGTTGCTATTTTAGGCCCATTCAGACAAAACATAGGGAGTGTTCGCACGCTTTGAACGTTTCAGGAGAATGAGTTATGCCGCAGGCAAAGACCCTCTATGACAAGATTTGGGATCATCATGTTGTAAGTACGCAGGATGATGGTACCTGCCTACTATACATTGATCGCCATCTCGTTCATGAGGTGACGAGTCCGCAGGCATTTGAAGGCTTGCGCATGGCAGGCCGCAAGGTGCGCCACCCGAAAAGAACGCTGGCTGTGGTGGACCATAACGTTCCAACAACAGACCGTTCCAAAGGGATTGACGACCCTGAAAGCGCCTTGCAGGTGAATACGCTTGCAAAGAACGCTGCCGAGTTCGGCGTTGAATATTATTCTGAAATGGACAAGCGTCAGGGCGTTGTGCATATCGTTGGCCCAGAGCAGGGCTTCACGCTGCCGGGTATGACCATTGTGTGCGGCGATAGCCACACCTCTACTCACGGCGCATTCGGCTCGCTCGCCCATGGCATCGGAACGTCGGAAGTTGAGCATGTGCTTGCTTCCCAAACCTTGATCCAGCAAAAAGCAAAGAACCTGCGTGTTCTTGTGAAAGGCAAAGCGCCTGTCGGCGTCACCGCCAAAGATATCGTTCTGGCGATCATTGGTGAGCTGGGCACTGCTGGCGGCACCGGATATGTGATTGAATATGCAGGTGAGGCGATTACGGACCTGTCTATGGAAGGTCGTATGACCGTGTGCAACATGTCCATTGAGGCTGGCGCGCGTGCTGGTCTTATCGCGCCAGATGAAAAAACATATGCCTACCTGAAAGGCCGTCCAAAAGCGCCGAAGGACGAGCAGTGGGATCAGGCCGTTGAGTACTGGTCCAGCCTGTTCACCGATGAAGAAGCGGCTTTTGACCATGAAATCGTTATTGAAGCGGCATCTTTGAAGCCCAACGTCACATGGGGCTCTTCCCCGGAAGATGTTATTTCGATTGATGGGATCGTTCCTGACCCAAGCAAGATTGCAGATGAAAACCGCCGTCACTCAAAAGAACGTGCGTTGGAATACATGGGGCTGGAAGCTGGCACCAAGGTGACAGACATTGCCATCGACCGCGTGTTTATCGGCTCCTGTACAAACGGACGTATTGAAGACCTGCGCGAAGCTGCAAGCGTTGCCAAAGGTAAACATGTGGCAAGCTCTGTCAATGCCATGGTGGTTCCCGGTTCCGGCCTTGTGAAGGCACAGGCAGAAGCGGAAGGTCTGGACGAGATTTTCAAGGCCGCTGGCTTTGAGTGGCGTGAGCCTGGTTGTTCCATGTGTCTGGCCATGAACGCGGATAAGCTGAAGCCGGGTGAGCGTTGCGCCTCCACATCAAACCGCAACTTCGAAGGCCGTCAGGGCTTCAAGGGCAGAACCCATCTCGTTTCCCCGGGCATGGCCGCCGCCGCTGCAATTGCAGGCCGGTTTGTGGATGTGAGAGAGTTCCAGTAAAAGCGAAATAAATCCCTATTGGATATCGGGCATTCTTTTTGAGTGCCCGTTTTTATTTGTAGTGCTCCTATGAATAGTCTTTTTCATTTCATGGGCTTAAGAGTTTTGAACTCGGATTTTACAATAAACAAAAAGTAATTATTAATCTTCACTCTTCACAACAGTGTCATTTAATGCCTACACTATCTTAAGTGCCCAAGACTTTTCCAGCGCAGAAGTGCAAGTGATTTCTGCAATGAAATCAAGGAGTAGGCTGTGACTATTTCGGTATCCTCGGGCTCCAATCCTGCATTGGTCCTAAATGCGGATTACCGGCCCTTATCCTATTACCCCTTGTCACTGTGGTCGTGGCAAGAGACTGTTAAAGCTGTTTTTCTGGAACGGGTGAATATCGTATCTGAATACGAGGCTTGTGTGCGCAGCCCAAGCTTTACCCTTCGCCTGCCAAGTGTTGTGGCCCTGAAATATTTCGTGCCCACCAACAGGCATCCGGCATTTACCCGCTTTAATGTTTTCCTGCGCGATAAATTCGAATGCCAATACTGTGGTTCAAGGAATGATTTGACGTTTGACCACCTCATTCCCCGCTCCAAAGGCGGGCAGACCACATGGCAAAACGTGATTACAGCTTGTTCGCCTTGTAACTTGAGAAAGTCAAACCGCTTGTGGCAAGAAATGCAAATGAGGCCACGGCAGATGCCCTACCTGCCAAAAGTAACTGATCTGCACCGAAACGGACGCCAGTTCCCGCCCAACTACCTGCACGAAAGCTGGATGGACTTTCTTTACTGGGATACGGAGCTGGAGCCGTAATAGGGCGTTAAGGCATCATTAACCTTAATCCCCTTGAAGCAAATATACCCTAAGCTTCTCCGGTGGAATCATACAATCTATGATATATTTAAGTAAATTTTACTAAATTTATCACAGGTTGAGGTAAGGAATGCGCAGTCCGAAATCGACCCTAATCAAAAGATTTCTAAAGTCCAACGACGGAGCCATTGCTGTAATTACCGGCTTAATGATGGTCGTTCTTATTATCATGGCCGGTGCAGCGATAGATCTGGCCCGAACCATCAAAACCAAACAAACAATCAGCAATGCGATCGACAATGCGGTTTTGGCGGTGGCGTATAAAGCGACGACAGTTGAGTTGAAAGAAGGGGAAGCCGAGACAGAATTTGAGCAATTCTTCCTCGCAAACATCAATAGAAAAGCCCTGAATTCCGCAAATGGTGACAATGGAAGCAGTGGGCTTTATCGGGATATCAAACTGGCGAGCCCTAGTCTCAGCTTTTCAGATGACAAAGACAAAATCAATGTATCGGTGACGGCGCAGGTTCCAACTTTCTTTCTAAAGCTTCTTCCATTACTTGGAGGCAGCTCCCTAGAAACCCTAAGCGTCACGTCAAGTGCTCAGGCAACGTTGCCTACGAAAAAAGTAGAGATTGCACTGGTTTTGGATACAACTTATTCGATGAATGATCCTGCGGATCTCACTCAATCAAAAATAGCAGCGCTTCGCTCTGCAGCAGAAGATCTTGTAAAGACAGTAATGCCACCGGATGACAATTCGGCTGATAGCAAAGTACGGGTATCTGTCATACCTTACAGTTCTGGTGTTAATCTTGGTAGCAATGCAGCGATTGTATCGCGGGGAACATCAAACAAAGGCTGTGTTACAGAACGGGTCGGAGATAGTCAGTATACAGATGATTACTATGATGCTGACTCCGCTAGTTTTTCTAGTTATTATGGTGGTGGAAGTGGAGATGACAACGGGATTTATGGTATCAATTGCCCTAATGCTGAACTTCTTCCCCTAACAACAAAACGTAGTGATGTTACTAGTAAAATTAGTACATTAGCTCCAATGGGCGGAACTGCTGGCCAAAGTGGTTTGTCATGGGGCTGGAATTCAATCTCACCTGACTGGGGAACTTTTTTAGGGTCAAGCACCGCTGCGAGTTCATATACATCAGAAGATACCTTGAAGTTCATAGTCTTTATGACTGACGGTGTATTTAACCAAGTCTTTAGAAAAGAAGACAAAATCAAAAAAGATTATAGGCCGTATGAATGTTTTGATACAGAGCCGTCAAATAATTGGAATAGTTTTTATGAGGAAGAGTGTAAAAAGGATGCAGTAGACTTGGCAAATAATACAGTAGAAAATTTATGTAAAAATATAAAAGCAAAAGATATTAAAATTTATTCTATTTACTTTGATAAATGTGAGAAAGTTGAGGTTGAAAAGGAAGACGGTAGCAAGAATGGTAAACGAAATGGAAGAGGAAAGGGAGGCGGTAAAGGCGGAGACGACAAAGAGTATGTATGTACCTATAAGAATCAAAATACGGAAACCATAAAAAAATGTGCCTCATCTCCTGCAGACTTTTATAATGCAGAAGGTGCTGCTGGCCTTAATCAAGCCTTTTCAAAAATAGCAAACGACATCCAAAGCATATTCCTTTCCAAGTAACTCGGGACCCATGAGGGGACTTATGCCCCCTCAAAGCTTATCTGCTACTCTTAGGCTCACCGGTTTTGCCGGTTGTCAATCAACTCGCCAACCACTGTGGGGTCGGCAAGGGTTGAGGTGTCTCCTAAGTTTTCAAAGGAGTCCTCGGCAATCTTGCGCAGGATGCGGCGCATAATTTTGCCGGAGCGGGTTTTTGGCAGGCCCGGAGAGAACTGGATCAAATCGGGCGAGGCGATAGGACCGATTTCCGAGCGGACATGTTTCACAAGGGCTAGTCTTAGCTCCTCCGTTGGCTCTTCGCCCTCCATAAGGGTCACATAGGCATAAATTCCCTGTCCCTTCAGGTCATGGGGGTAGCCCACCACAGCGGCTTCGGAGACCTTGTCATGGGCTACAAGGGCGCTTTCCACCTCGGCGGTGCCCATACGGTGACCGGAGACGTTGATCACATCGTCCACGCGGCCTGTGATCCAGTAATAACCGTCCTCGTCCCGCCGGCAGCCATCTCCGGTGAAGTAGAGCCCCTTGTAGGAGGAAAAGTAAGTCTGCACAAAGCGTTCATGATCCCCGTAAACAGAGCGCATTTGTCCCGGCCAGCTGTCGGTGATCACCAGATTGCCTTCACAGGCGCCCTCCAGAAAGTTGCCAGCGCCATCAACAATGGCGGGCTGAACGCCAAAGAAGGGCCGTGTGGCAGAGCCGGGTTTCAAATCCGTCGCGCCGGGCAGGGGAGAAATGAGGATGCCGCCGGTTTCCGTCTGCCACCATGTGTCCACAATAGGACAGCGCCCTTCGCCAACCACATTGTAATACCACATCCAGGCTTCCGGATTGATAGGCTCGCCCACAGAGCCCAAAATACGCAGGGAGTCACGGGAGGTTTGCTTTACCAGATCATCGCCCGCCCCCATGAGGGCACGAATAGCAGTTGGAGCAGTGTAGAAGATATTGACCTTGTGCTTGTCACATACTTCCCAGAGTCTTGCGGAAGTGGGGTAGTTTGGCACGCCTTCAAACATCAAGGTTGTGGCACCGTTGGCCAGTGGCCCATAAACAATATAGCTGTGGCCCGTCACCCAGCCCACATCGGCGGTGCACCAGTAAACCTCACCGGGTTTATAGTCGAAGACATACTGATGGGTCATGGATGCATACACCAGATACCCGCCACTGGTGTGCAGCACACCCTTCGGCTGTCCAGTGGAGCCGGAAGTGTAGAGAATAAACAGCGGATCTTCCGCATTCATTTCAGCAGGTGGGCAATCTGCCGAGGCCTTCTCAACTTCTTCGTGATACCAGACATCACGGCCATCAACCATGTTAACAGGCTCGCCAGTGCGCTGGACCACAAAAACCTTGTCAACACCGCCGCACTTTTCAATTGCGGCATCTGTGTTGGCTTTGAGAGGGACCTTACGCCCGCCGCGTATCCCTTCGTCAGCAGTAATCACAAAACGGGATTGGCACCCCTCAATACGCCCCGCGAGGCTTTCGGGGGAAAACCCACCAAATACGATGGAGTGAATAGCCCCAATTCTGGCACATGCCAGCATGGCATAGGCAGCCTCGGGTATCATCGGCATATAGATGGTGACACGCTCTCCCTTGGTGACACCGTTTGCCAAAAGCGCATTTGCAAAGCGGTTTACGGCAATGCCCAGCTCTTTATAGGTGATAGTTTTATGCTCGGAAGGGTCATCTCCTTCCCAGATAATCGCAGCCTGATCGCCGCGCTCGCTCAAATGCCTGTCAATGCAGTTGGCCGCCACATTCAAGGTGCCATCCTCAAACCATTTGATAGACACATTATGGGGATCATAACTGGTGTTTTTCACCCGAGTGTAAGGCTTGATCCAATCAATGCGCTGGCCATGCTCCCCCCAAAACTCTTCGGGGTCAGAAACCGATTTTTGATAGAGCTCCAAGTATTTCTCGTTATCGAGCAAAGCATTATCAGCAATATTTTCAGGAACTGGAAAAACTTCTCCTGCCATTATTATCCTCCCTTAAAGGTGTGCTAGAGCTTTACAGCACATTTCCTCTCCAAGGGTATTATGGGCATGCTTTTTGAATGAGGTCTAGCGTCCACCTCTCAAACTTTGGTTGTTCCACCATAGTTCAATTGGTCTGGAACAGGTGCAGCTTGAAAGAGGGTCACTTTGAATAAAGTTTGGAAAGGCTTTTCGTTCTCTCTAATGTTAACCGGATAAGGCATTCTGCAGTCTCGGGTTTCTTTATGACTGCGTTGGTCCCAATCTCACCATATGATTTGCAAGTCTTGTTACGGTGAAGTATCCAGGCCTGTTGAGAGTCCTCAAGCGCTGAAAACGCGTCATTCGTGCCGTTGGTTTCATCAATTAATTTTACTCGCGCAGCTGCTTTTTCATAGGAGTTGGACAAGTCCACAGTGGTAATGAGGTAGTTTCTATTGAAACAGGCCAGTACTTCATTTTCTGATGTTTTTTGCTGGCAATCATCAAGAACGATATTGTGTGTTTCCTCTCCAAAAGAGGCCATCACCAAGGAGATATAAAAAAGAATACTCAAGGGTAGGAAACGCATTCAGTTCACCTGTATTTTACGTTGTAGGGCCTTCGGGCCAATTCGAATACTGATTATGCTCAAAGTTCTCGAATCTGACGTTAATCGGGTAAGATGGGCTTTCGCACTTCTGAGCGTCCTTAAATCCTTAAGAAGCCACTGTATAAAAACTTATGGAAAGCCGTATAATTGTGAGGGACGTTGCGTATCAAAGTCATGATTGTCCATCATGATAAGCTTGTAACTCGAAAGTCGTTTGAGATTTTGATATTGGGCGCCTCTGTCTAGAAATGTCATTTTTTAAATATTGTGTAAGAGGGGACTGATATTTTTATTCACTCTGGACCATCAAATTATAGATCAAATTGGCTATACCCGTGATTTTTGGATTTATGAAAAAATTTAGGACCATTGTTTTGGCTGCTCTGCTGGCTTTGGCTACCGGAGCTCTTCCTGCAAATGCTGATGTGGCGGCATGGATCGTTGTGGACGCGAAGGATGGAACAGTTCTTGAACAGCATGAGGCTTTTCAAAAATGGTATCCAGCCTCTCTCACTAAAATGATGACAGCCTATGTGGTCTTTAGCCAAATTGGGCAGAGCCAGCTTACGCTGCAAAGCCCGGTCCGGATTTCACAGCGGGCTCTTAACCAGCCTCCCAGCAAAATGGGTTTCAAGGTTGGTACACTTATGACCCTTGATAGCGCTTTGAATATGCTGCTTGTAAAGTCTGCAAATGATATTGCAGTGGCGATTAGCGAAGCTGCTGGTGGGAGTGAACAAGAGTTTGTTCGCATGATGAACAAAACCGCCAGAAAAATGGGTTTAACACATACACAGTTTGTGAACCCCCACGGTTTGCCTGACAATAGGCAGGTATCGTCAGCTAGAGATCTTGCTATTCTTGCACGGGCTTTGTGGACCGAATTCCCGCAACACCGAAACTATATGAAACAAGCGGGTATTCGTTTCGGTAAGCGCACAATGAGGTCTGGGAACAAGGATTACCTTCTGCGTGTGGAAGGCGCCAATGGACTGAAAACAGGGTACATATGTAACTCCGGTTACAATGTGGCAACGTCGGCAACTCGTCGTGGCAGAACCTTGATAGCCGTTGTATTAGGCGCGGCCTCAGGCCTTGAAAGAGCGGCATTTGCAAAAAAACTCATTGATAACGGGTTTAAAAACAGCACTGGCCCGTCACTTTATCACTTAGCCCCTCAAAAAGTTAAAAGTCCGCCAGCAGATCAATACTGTAAACGGAATGAGAAGCCGACAGCTCAAGAGCTTGTCGATAGATTTGGTACAAAACGAGCAGAGCTGCCTACGCTCTCCTATGCAAACTCAGAGCTTCCACGTTCCGAAGGGATAAAGGTTGTCAGTGCAAACAACAAAGTAAACTGGTCGCGGGTCTATGAGGAAATTCTGGGCCCTCAGATAAAGTCCTACGCGCCTATAAAAGTCAGTGTGGGTGTGGCAGGCATCAAAGAACATAAGGGTGTGCCTTTGGCCGAGAATATACCACTGCCAACAGCAAAGCCGGTTGCCCGTAAATCTCTTCATAACGCTGTAATTCCCAAGAATGCACCCGGAAATGGATGAAGGAAATAGACACCACAAAAACCAGAGGGAAGCACAGGCAAAAACTACTGCATATTGCGCAGGAGGAAATAAGCTATAATAAGGATGAAAAGGTATAATCGTGAGCAACTTCGAAAATGCAAAAGACGCCTAAACCCCCCATCCCATTGACCATTATTACGGGCTTCCTTGGTTCGGGAAAAACAACGCTCCTAAATAGTGTTCTAAAAGAGCCTGCTTTGGAAGATACTGCTGTTATCATCAATGAGTTTGGTGAAATTGGGCTGGATCATTTGCTCGTAGATACCATTGAAGACGGCATAATCGAGCTGTCTGCTGGCTGCCTGTGCTGTACCATTCGCGGAGATCTGATTAATACTCTGGAAGACATTCTCCGGCGTATAGACAACGGCCGTATTAAGCCAATCAATCGGGTTATTATTGAAACAACAGGGCTGGCCGATCCTGCCCCTGTCCTTCACAGCGTCATGCTGCACCCGTATCTGGTCATGCGTTTCAGGCTCGATGGAGTGGTCACACTTGTTGATGCTGTCAATGGTTTTCAGACAGTTCAAGAACATGAAGAATCAGTCAAACAAATCGCAGTGGCTGATCGAGTTGTTCTAACGAAAACGGATCTTCTGGACACCAAAGAGCGTCAAGATGCCTATGAAAGACTGCTAGTAGAGCTGAAAACCCTGAACCCGGCGGCAGAAGTTCTCAACTCGCAAAATGGTGAGGCAGCTGCCAAAGCCCTAATCAATTGCGGGCTTTATAATCCTGAAACAAAAATTCCAGATGTCCAACGCTGGCTGAAAGAAGAAGCTTTCAAAGAAGCGCACAGCCATGATCATTCTCACCACGAACACAATCCAAATAGGCACTCAGATGCCATACGAGCTTTCACCATTTCTACAAATCAAGCGGTCTCTGAAAGCGTCGTAGACATGTTTCTTGATTTGCTTCGCTCAACGCAAGGTGAGAAGCTTCTACGGGTGAAGGGGATCATCAAAGTTGAGAATGATCCGGAACGTCCACTTGTCATCCACGGTGTTCAACATGTGTTCCATCCACCTGTACGCTTGGATCAGTGGCCGGATGAGGATGAACGCACTCGGCTCGTGTTCATCACTAACGGGCTATCTGAGGGCTATGTGAAGCGTATGTTTGGTGCATTCACAGGGGGGCTTTCTTCAGATACGCCAGATAAAGAAGGCATAATGAATAACCCGCTTTCCATAGGCGGCTTCTCAGGATCGTTTAAATAGCATTGATGGAAAGGCAAAAATAAACCCGCCGGTATGGCGGGTTTAAGTCGGATGCGAACAATACAATTTACGCACATAGGATGTAAATCCTATTGAGCGAGTATTAGCGTGTAGGCTTTGGAATCTCTCCGCGGTAGTCATAGAAGCCGCGTTTTGTTTTGCGACCAAGCCATCCGGCTTCCACGTACTTCACAAGCAGCGGGCAGGGGCGGTACTTGGTATCCGCCAGACCTTCATAAAGCGTCTGCATAATGGAAAGGCATGTATCCAAACCAATGAAATCAGCGAGCTGCAAAGGACCCATTGGATGGTTGGCTCCAAGGCGCATAGCCGTATCAATAGCTTCAACCGAGCCAACGCCTTCATAAAGCGTATAGATAGCTTCATTGATCATTGGCAGTAGAATACGGTTCACCATAAATGCCGGGAAGTCTTCGGAAACAGCAACTGTTTTACCTAGTGACTTAACAAAGTTACGGCTGGTCTCGAATGTTTCATCACCCGTTGCAATACCGCGGACCAACTCAACCAAATCCATAACCGGCACGGGATTCATAAAATGAATTCCAATGAACTGCTCAGGGCGATCAGTTGTGGAGGCAAGGCGGGTAATTGATATGGAGGACGTATTGGTTCCCAGAATTGTTTCCGGCTTAAGAATCGGGCAAATGCTATTGAAAACTTTACGCTTGATCTGCTCGTTTTCGCTTACAGCCTCAATGACGAGATCTGTATCTGACAAGCAGTTCACATCATCAAATGTCTTGATCAGGTTAAATGCTTTATTTTCCTGTTCAGTCGTAATCAGGCCTTTGGAGGCCTGACGAGCCAGATTACTCTTAATGACATTCAGGGAGTTTTGAAGGTTTTCCGAGTTAATATCGTATAAAATAACATCGTAACCAGCCAAAGCACAGACATGGGCAATACCATTCCCCATTTGGCCAGCGCCAATAACACCAATATTTTTTAGTTCGACCACCATCGTCCGATCCGAGTTTTTACTGAAGCAAGCATAGATGCCTTGCAAGACAAATTGTTAGTTTTATACATTGCAAGTCTTGCACTAAACAGCAAGAACCCCGAAGCGAAATATTTCACTTCGGGGTTCTAATTTTAAACTTTACGTGGAATTAGAGTGTTTTTTCTAACTCAGGGAGAGCTTCAAAGAGATCAGCTACAAGGCCGTAATCAGCAACCTGGAAAATTGGTGCTTCTTCGTCCTTGTTGATAGCAACAATCACTTTTGAGTCTTTCATGCCTGCCAGATGCTGGATAGCACCGGAGATACCACAAGCGATGTAGAGATCTGGAGCTACAACTTTACCTGTCTGACCAACCTGCCAGTCATTAGGAGCGTAGCCGGCATCAACAGCAGCGCGAGATGCGCCGATAGCTGCACCAAGTTTGTCAGCCACAGGTGTGATGACTTTCTGGAACTGCTCTTCAGAACCAAGTGCACGGCCACCGGAGATAATGATTTTCGCAGAAGTCAGTTCTGGGCGGTCGGATTCAGCAATTTCTGCACCTACAAAGGTAGAGAGGTCAGAAGTTGGTGATACAGAAACAGTCTCGATGCTGGCAGAACCGTCGGTACCTGCTGCTGCAAAGGAAGCTGTACGAACTGTCAGAACCTTTTTAGCGTCGGTGGACTGTACAGTTTGAATAGCATTACCTGCATAGATAGGACGCTCAAATGTGTCAGCTGAAACAACAGCGATCACATCTGAAATCTGCATGACATCAAGCTTTGCCGCTACTCTTGGAAGAGTGTTCTTACCAGAGGTTGTAGCTGCCGCAATAATTGCATCATAGTCACTTGCAAGGCCCAGAATTAGCTCTGCAGTTGCTTCTGCCAGTTGGTGCTCATAGGCGGCGTTGTCAGCAACGATAACCTTGGAGACACCGGAAATTTTGGCAGCAGATTCAGCAACAGCGCCACAATCTTTACCCGCAACGAGAACATGGATGTCACCACCCATTGCAGCAGCAGCTGCTGCTGCTTTTAATGTTGCGTCATTCAGTTCTGTATTTGTGTGTTCAGCCACAAGAAGCGTGGTCATTTCAATACTCCTCTTGTCTGGCTTTAAAGGACACTTGCTTCGTTTTTAAGCTTGTCAACAAGCTCAGCAACGGAGGCAACTTTTACACCAGCCTGACGGCTAGCAGGTTCAGCGGTTTTAAGAACCTTGAGGCGCGGAGCCAAATCAACACCAAAATCTGCAGGTGTTTTTTCGTCGATCGGCTTCTTCTTTGCTTTCATGATGTTCGGCAAAGATGCGTAGCGAGGCTCATTAAGACGGAGATCGGTAGTCACAATTGCTGGTAGCTTCAGCTTTACGGTCTGTAGACCACCGTCGATTTCGCGAGTCACGTCAACTGTTTCATCTTCCAAGCTTACCTTGGAAGCGAAAGTACCTTGAGACCAGTCGAGGAGGGCTGCGAGCATCTGACCTGTTTGGTTACAGTCATCATCAATCGCCTGTTTACCAAGAATAACCAAGCCAGGTTCTTCGGCTTCAACAATACCTTTGAGAATCTTGGCAACTGCCAGAGGCTCAGCGGTTTCATCTGATTTAACGAGAATGCCGCGGTCAGCGCCCATTGCAAGGCCAGTACGGATTGTTTCTGTAGCTTGCTGAGGGCCAACGGATACAACGATGATTTCAGTCGCTTTTCCGGCCTCTTTCAAGCGCAGAGCTTCTTCTACCGCGATTTCATCAAACGGGTTCATGGACATTTTTACGTTAGCAAGTTCGACGCCAGAACCATCGGATTTGACGCGGACTTTTACGTTATAGTCAACGACCCTTTTTACGGGTACGATTATTTTCATTCTAACAAAACCTCCAAATGAAAAAGCTGGAACAGTTTTACTGCCTAGCCACCTCAGGTCGACTGCACATTGAGCAACGACTATGAGAGATCTTTTATGCGAAGCAATTTGCGGGTGACCGTAGCTAGCTGCCTATAAACTGTCAACGCAGGTACATTGTAAATTATGGCTGCAGTTCAACCAATGTATAATTCCTGTTGCGATACATGCGGGCATATGACGCGATTTCAACCCTTGGTGACAGGTTTTCAAACAAAAATTTAGAAACGGAGTTATTATCTATTGTGACCTGCCACCCATAAGACATCACTTTCCCCTTTGTCATTGGCATACCGTGATGCAACAAACAGTAGGTCTGATAGACGATTTAGATAAAGCAAGGCTTGATGATTAATTGATTCCTGTTCTTTAAGGGCACTAACGACCCTCTCAGCACGCCGTGTAACAGTTCTGGCATGGTGCAAATGTACTGCTAGTGGGGTCCCGCCTGGTAAAACGAAAGAGCGTAGGGTGGAAAGGTCTGCATTCATTTCATCGATTAGCTCTTCTAAGGATTCAACCTGTTTTTTTGTTATGCGTAAAGGCTCGTATCCCAAGTCTTCACCACTTTCCGGCGTTGCCAAATCGGCACCCAAATCAAACAGGTCATGCTGAAGCAAGGCCAAACGTTGTTCAAAGGCGGGGAGCTCTGTTTTGGCATGAAGACGAACAATCCCAATAATGGAGTTGACTTCATCAACAGTTCCATAGGCATCAATACGAAGGTCGTGTTTCACACGCCGCTCGCCACTTCCTAAAGCTGTTGTGCCATCATCCCCGGTGCGCGTGTAAATCTTATTTAAGATAACCATTGAAATTCACCTTTAGAGGCTAATTGTTGGTGCTAGCTAGGTAAACGCTAGCCATTACAAGCAAAATTACAACGAACTGAATTAGGATTCGCCAGCGCATGAGCTTTTGGGAGCGGTCTGTACTTCCGCCACGCATCATATTCCAAAGTCCTAGAGCAAGCACGAGGGCGAGCGCCAGCAGAGCTACTGGAATTAGGGTGGAGAGGACTCCGCTCATAGAAAACTCCTGATTAGATAGATTCTCTGAAGGCTTAGTTTAGATAGACAATTGCAGCATTCAAGGTGGCTGCGAAAAACAACCAGAAAAGATAGGGGAGTAAAAACCACGCGGCAATTGGTTGTCTTGCTCGAAAAACGATGAGGGTACACACAACAAAAAAGATAATGGAGATGAGTACGCCAAGAGCTGGAAGGGGAGCTTGTAATTTGAAAAAGACCCACGACCACACACCATTTAGGGCTAGCTGTATTAAGAAAAGGAATTGAGCAGAAAACTTTGAGGGCGCATTTGCTGAATTACTTTGCTGCGGCTGTTCGAATTCTTGAGCTAACCAGACAGAGAATGCCATCATGGTGTATAGAACGGTCCAAACAGGTGCAAACACCCAGTCAGGAGGAGAGAAGAAAGGCTTTGTTAATTGAGCATACCACGTTGGAATTGCTGGAGCCGTAACAATACCGCCAAAGCTGGCTATTGCGTAACACAGTAATGCCCAGCCAAAGAGCCTGCTCCAGACAGTCCTATTTTTCAATTTCTTCTTGTGGTGTTCGCTTAAGAGCACAAAGCTCTCCTTTCCTCTTGCTATTCTTCAGAGTCCGATGCTTTGAGCAGTACTCTGTCCAGAACAGCATAAGGCAATACCCGCCGCAAAGTTCCCATAAGGCTCGTTGGAACCGTGACATAATACCTTGGGCGCGCTTTATTGGCTTCAAGAGCATGAATTAGTTTTTGAACAACCGCGTCTGGCTCCAGTTTAAAGCGACTAGCTCCGCCTTTAGACATGTGTTTGAGGCGCTTGTCATAAATTTGCGCGAAGTGAGAAGCTTTCATGCGTTCTTCGCCAACATCCCGATAGAAAGCCGCTATAGCGTTTTGGGTAAATTGGGTCCTAATTGGACCGGGCTCAATCAGAGAGACTTGGATTCCTGATCCTGCGAGTTCAAGGCGAAGCGTGTCTGTATATCCCTCAAGAGCAAATTTAGAGGCATTGTAAGCCCCTCGATATTTCATTGCTACAAGACCGAGCACTGAAGAGCACTGTACAATGCGCCCATATTTTTGTTGCCTCATTACAGGAATTACCTGAGTCGTCAGATCGTGCCATCCAAAGAAGTTTGCTTCGAACTGCTCTCGTAGCGCATGAACTGGTAAATCTTCTATAGCTCCAGGTAGGCCATAGGCACCGTTATTAAAAAGAGCGTCCAACCGTCCATCTGCTTTAGATAGAATATGCGATAGAGCGTTCTTGATGGAATTGCTGTTCTGATAATCTAGTTTATATGCTTCAAAACCGTCTTCTCGTAACCGGTCAACATCCTTAGAGTTCCGACAAGTGGGAAAGACTTGCCAGTTGAGTTTTTTCAATATGTGAGCGGCATGAAGGCCAATACCACTGGAACACCCTGTTATAAGAATAGAACGGTCAGCCTTGGTTGCCTGCATGAGTAAACCTATACTTTCTTGAGCTTCAATTTAGAGCGGGTGTCCCATTAGAAGCTTTGGAGAAGGTCCGCTCATTGCGGCTGCTTCGCCAATAAAGTGCTGTTTCAACTGTGGCATGCGCTCCACGAGGCTTAGTCCAAAGTCACGAAGAGCCCGAACAGGTCCAATATCATTGGAAAATAAGCGATTTAGAACGTCTGTTGTCACACCCATCTGATAGGTATCAAAACGCCGCCAGCGTTGATACCTTTCCAAAATATGCTCAGCGCCGATATCAAGGCCCAACCTGTGGGTGTCTACCAGAACCTCACTTAAGGCAGCAACGTCTTTAAATCCAAAGTTTAAACCCTGACCTGCAATAGGGTGAATGCCATGTGCAGCATCTCCAGCTAGAGCGAAGCGGTTACTGATAAACGTTCGTGCCAGTGTAAGGCTTAAAGGGAATGCTTTTCTTGGGCCATCTATATGAATTTTTCCAAGGTGGTGACCAAAGCGACGTTCTAGTTCAATTTCGAACGTGAAGTCATCTCCGTTCACAAGTCTTTCTGCCTCGGTGGTTTTTTCACTCCAAACTATGGACGAGCGGTTGCCTGTGAGAGGTAACATTGCAAAAGGCCCTGAGGGGAGAAAGTGCTCCTCTGCCCGGCCGTTGTGAGGACGTTCATGTGCGACAGTGGTCACGATACCGGACTGGTTGTAGTTCCAGTGGTTGCAATGGATACCTGCCAAGGCCCTGAGTTTAGACTGTACACCATCGGCAGCAACCAGAAGGCGCGCTTCTAAAGTGTTTCCAGACCCGAGCTCAATTCTGGCGCAGCTTGCTTCAATGGAGAAATCGGCGACACTATCGGGAGAGAAAATGTCAACTCCTGCATTTTCAGCTTTGTCATAGAGTGCTGCAACCATTTTACCGTTGGGGACCATATGGGCGAATGGTTCTCCCTCTTCCACTTCTCCTGCAAAGTTCAGGAATACCGGGCGAACGCTATCATGCAGTTTACTGTCGGTAACGATCATTTCATTTATAGGTTGAGCATACTCGATTAAATCATCCCAGATGCCCAGTTGGTCCAACATTCTGCTTGCTCCTGCAGCAATTGCAGATGCACGTGGATCTTTTTCAATGGCCGAACGTGGTCGTAAGTCAACAAGAGCTACTTCCAGTGATGGTTCAGACTGCTTGAGTGCAAGAGCTAAAGACAGGCCTACATAACCTCCTCCGCCGATCGCAACATCATAAAATTTTTGTCGATCGACTAGCCCAGTTGCATTCATTCTCTTTTGTCCCGTAACTCATGCCTATTCAAAAGGCCCGTTGACTGTTGTAGGTAACCCTGATTTACACGCCAGACGACCTATATCATCAAAAAACCGGATTTGTCTCCAATGTCGAATGCTGTAGATAGCCTTTTAGATATTCTAAGTCTCGAGAAGCTTGAGGAAAACCTGTTTCGTGGGCGTAGTCCACAAGCCATGTGGCAGCGGGTTTTTGGTGGTCAAGTTATTGCGCAAGCATTAATGGCAGCAACACAAACTGTCGCCAAGGATAGGCGGATACATTCCTTACATGGATATTTTATGCGTTTGGGTGATGCAACTGTTCCGATACATTACGAAGTAGAACGGATTCGTGATGGTGGGAGTTTTAATACGCGGCGTGTTGTCGCCATTCAGAAGGAGAAGGCGATATTCTCCATGTCTGCATCCTATCAAATTGTAGAGGAGGGAATGTCCCACCAAATAGAGATGCCAGATATTCCGATGCCAGAAGACTTAATGTCAGAATCGGAATTTAAAGAGAAACATCTAAACGACGTTCCTGATGTTCTGAGGCTTTTTTGGAAAAAAGAACGCCCGTTGGAGCTTAGGCCGGTAGATACCAGACATTTCCTTACACGCGACAAACTACCTCCCTATCAAAATGTTTGGGTCAAGGCTGCATCTGCATTGCCAGAAGATCCGCATATCCATCAAAGTGTTTTAGCTTATGCGTCCGATATGACGTTGCTCGATACTTCTTTGTTCAGCCATGGCCGCCAGTTCTATAACCCTGACCTGCAAGTAGCTAGTCTCGATCATTCTATGTGGTTTCACCGCAGTTTTAAGGCTGATGAGTGGCTGCTTTATACGCAAGATAGCCCTGTAACTAGCGGAGCAAGAGGGTTCACAAGAGGGAGCCTTTACACCCGTGATGGAACACTAGTTGCCTCAACAGCGCAGGAGGGGCTCATCCGCTTGCGGGGCAAAAAAGCGAACTAGCTTTTTTGCCTTACTATTCATTGCGTTAACAGGAAAACACAGAAATTACCTATGTGCCTTGTTGGGCTCTGATAGCGGTTTCAATCAATGTCTTGGCTTCTGGAGAATCCCAATCTGCTGGGCCAAACATTGAGCCAATTTCGCAACCATCATTTCCAATTAGAACAGTAGTAGGAAGGCCAGGTGCTCGCCCTATCTGTCTGAGGTCCTGATATACCTTCATGGTGTGATCACTGTAGTACGTGAGTTTCTGAACGCCTATATCTCGCAGAAACTGCTTTGGTTTTGGGTTGTCTTGGCCCCGGTCAACGTTAATAGCGAGAACTTCGAAGTTCTTACTACCTAACTGTTCTTGTAGGCGATCAAGATCAGGCATTTCTTTTCTGCAAGGCGCACACCAGGTTGCCCACAAATTTAGCAGACGGGTTGAATTGCCTGCTGCTATAGTTTGTTGTTCCCCGTTTGGCCTCTTAAAGGCAATATCAGCAAGTGATGTCGCATTTTGAGTTGGGAGAAAACCGGCTACTTCCCCTATTAGAGTTGTCCGGACTGCGTTCGCCGCAGCTTTGGAAGTTGTACACTGTTTTGCCAGAGAAGTTTCCGTATCTGTCGTCAAATAGGCGAAATAACCGGCTCCAGATGCAATTATTACGAAAAAACTGGCAAAAATTGCTTTGCGAAGTTTCAAGTTTCCGTTAGTGATCGACTTCTTCATAGTTTATTCCAATAGTACGAGGGCAAGACATGAGCAACCGCATGTGGGGTGGCCGATTTGCAGAGGGTCCTGATGCAATCATGGAGGAAATCAATGCCTCTATCGATTTTGATCGGAAATTGTATAAACAAGATATTCTCGGCTCAAAAGCTCATGTCCGAATGTTGGCAAAACAAGGAATCGTTTCGTCAGAAGATGCCGAAAAAATTGTTGAAGGTCTAGAGACCATTCTGGCAGAAATTGAAGCAGGCACATTTGTTTTCTCTCGTGCTTTAGAAGATATTCACATGAATATCGAAGCGCGATTGGCGGAGTTGATTGGACCTGTGGCTGGGCGTCTACATACTGCTCGGTCTAGAAATGATCAGGTAGCGACCGATTTCCGGTTGTGGGTTCGCGATACTCTTGATGGGCTGGATGAGCAGTTGACGGAACTTCTGAAAGCTCTGGCAACAAAAGCGGAAGCACATGCTGGCGATGTAATGCCGGGCTTTACGCACCTGCAAACTGCTCAGCCAGTTACTTTCGGTCACCATTTGATGGCCTATGTCGAAATGTTTGCTCGTGATCGATCACGAGTTCGTGATGCTCGTGTTCGTATGAATGAAAGCCCTCTTGGAAGCGCTGCTCTTGCAGGAACATCTTTTCCCATAGATCGAGAGATGACCGCGTTAGCCCTTGGCTTTGACCGACCTGCTGCCAACTCTCTTGATGGTGTGTCTGACCGTGATTTTGTGCTTGAGGCTTTGGCTGATGCTTCGATTTGCGCCATGCATCTGTCTCGTCTTGCGGAGGAGATCGTAATCTGGTGTTCTGCCCAGTTCAACTTCATCAAGCTCTCCGATAAATTTTCAACCGGCTCCTCTATTATGCCGCAGAAGAAAAACCCTGATGCAGCAGAGTTAGTCAGAGCTAAAACAGGCCGGATTTACGGTGCACTCAATGCTCTACTGGTAATGATGAAAGGTCTTCCGTTAGCCTACTCAAAGGATATGCAGGAAGATAAAGAGCAAGCTTTTGATGCTTTACCTAATCTTTCTCTGGCTTTGGCAGCAATGACTGGAATGATTGACGACCTTGAACCTAATTCAGATGAATTGATGAAAGCTGCAGGGTCTGGGTACTCAACTGCGACTGATCTAGCCGATTGGTGTGTACGTGTTCTTAATGTTCCTTTCCGCGATGCCCATCATATTACAGGCTCTCTTGTTGGGAAGGCAGTGGAAAAGAACATTGAGTTGGAACAGTTGACGCTTGAAGAAATGAAAAGTGTTGAATCGCGAATCACAGATGATGTCTACAATGTTCTTTCTGTCAGTAATTCAGTTAAGAGCCGAGTGAGTTATGGGGGAACTAGTCCAGACAATGTGCGGGAACAAGCCCAACGTTGGTTGGAAAAACTAGAGGCTGAGGCGCTCTGATATTTAGATATATGATAACACTGGCCTTGCGAATAAGGTAAATACAGTGCAGAAAATCAAAGTTGCCTTATTCTTACGAGAAATAAGGCAACTAACAAAGGTTAATCGGGATCTGTGTCCCCGCAAGAAACTGACGATGGAACAATGAAAGTGTTTGCACGTTCTTCCAAAAAGCTGATGGCCGGACTTCTGGTAATCTCGGCAGCGTTTATATTGTCTTCTTGCGGCCGCAAGGGAAATCTGGATCCTGTCGTTCCAGGTCAGACTGTTCAGCAAGAAGGTCAGGAAACTCAGCTGGAAGGGGCAAAGCCTTTGAGTACGGTTGAAGGCAAGAGCTTTATTCTTGATCCACTGATCTAAAGCTCCAATCCCTCTTGTTGAAATTCTATCAAACTAAAAGGAAGCGACAGTGCATCACTTCGACTATAAACATGGCGTTTTGCATGCGGAAGATATCTCCATCAAAAAATTGGCGGAGACTGTCGAAACCCCATTCTATTGTTATTCCCGCGCTACATTAGAGCGTCATTACAAAGTTTTTGAACAAGCTTTTAGCGGAATAGAACATTTAGTTTGCTATGCAGTCAAGTCCAACTCCAATCAGGCTGTCCTGACACTTATGGCTAATTCTGGTGCTGGCATGGATGTTGTATCAGAAGGGGAATTGAGGCGGGCTTTAAGCGCGGGCGTCCCTGCGAACAAGATCGTATTTTCTGGCGTTGCAAAGAAGCGCAAGGAAATGCAATTCGCGCTGAAGGTCGGTATTTTATGCTTCAATGTAGAATCTGAGCCAGAACTGGAGCGCCTTTCTCGCGTTGCCCGTGAAATGGGAGTAACTGCCCACGTTTCGTTGAGAATCAACCCTGATGTTGACGCGAAAACCCATGCCAAAATCTCCACAGGTAAAGCCGAGAATAAGTTTGGGATTCCTTGGCAAAAAGCCCGAGAAATTTATGCTAAAGCGGCCTCCTTGGAGGGCCTAAAGGTTGTGGGCATTGATATGCATATTGGATCTCAAATTACATCCTTAGAGCCATTTGATAGTGCTTTCTCTCGAATTGGAGAGTTAGTGAAGCTCCTTAAAGAGGACGGTCATGATATCCAGCATGTAGATGTGGGTGGCGGTCTTGGGATTCCCTATGAAAAAGGTGCAGATGTTCCCGAACCTCTGGCTTATGCGGAAGTTGTGCGTAAACATGTCGAAACACTTGGATGTAAAGTAATTTTTGAACCGGGACGTATGATTTCCGGAAATGCGGGTATTCTTGTAACTGAAGCAGTCTATATCAAACAGGGTGAAGCGAAGAGTTTTGTTATTGTTGATGCTGCGATGAATGACTTGATACGTCCTACACTTTATGAGGCCCATCATGAGGTTGATGCGGTCAGTGAAGATCGGGAAAACGGTCCGCAATTTGTGGCTGATGTCGTTGGTCCTGTTTGTGAAACAGGCGATTATCTCGCTAAAGATAGACTCTTACCAAAGTTTGAGGAGGGAGATTTGATAGCTGTGCATTCCGCTGGCGCTTATGGTGCAACACTTTCCTCAACTTATAATACCCGCTTGCTTATACCGGAGGTCCTAGTAGATGGTGACCAGTTTGCCATTATCCGGCCCCGTGGGTCCTATCAAGACCTAATTGGCCAAGATGAAGTTCCTAATTGGTTATTAAATCAGTAAGGCTAATAGACCTAGCCCATACCGTTCTGCGGATTGTCAGGATATTTGCTGAAGCCTAAACTTTTCCCATAATACATGGCAAAAGGTGAGGCTTCAGTGAAGAGTGAAGCACAAACGTCTAGAGCCTCGAAAAAGAGGTCAGACAACAGCATTCAAGTTGCTCCGTCAGGTCATTTCCTCGGGTATCGATTTGAACGGCTTACTTTGCGAGCACGCCTAGTTCTTTTCTGGGAGCACTTGTCACGTGCAGCCCTTTGGCCGTTAATACTCATCATCATATATTGTGGGGTTAGCTTGCTTGGGGTGTGGTTATGGCTACCTTCTGCTCTCACAGTGATACTAATGATAGGAATGCTGACTGCATTCCTATTTTTTTGTAGAGATTTGCTAGCGGTACGCATTCCTAGCAAAATAGAAGCTTTGAAGCGTATTGAAGAAAGGAATTTTCTCTCCCACAATCCTTTACAAGCATTAGAAGATGTTGTCGGAGAAGAGAGGAGAGATAAACGCGGGAAAATCTTGTGGAAGGCTCACCGCGAGCGCATCCTTGAAAAATTACATGGCTTAAAAACTGGCTACCCCAATGCGCGATCATTTGTAAAAGACCCCTATGGATTTCGTGTGTTTGCTGTTCTTCTTTTGGTTGTAGGATTGGGAGGAGGCAGTGAGGACCTAAAGAATGCTTTAGTATCCCCATTTTATACAACTTTGGGACGAGATGAAGTACCTACGCGCGTTGATGCTTGGGTAACGCCGCCAGCCTATACTCAAGAAGCGCCTATTTTTCTGAGTGGAGACCTTGGAAAATTGAGAGTTGAAGGTACTCATATTGTAGTACCACAGGGGAGTGAAGTTCTTATTCGTTCACAAGGGAAACGAGAAATAACGACTATTTTTCAGAGTATTAATGGGGCTAGAAAAATTATCGCAGGCGAAGTGAGATCGGCTCGAATACAAAGTAGTAACGTAAAGCAGCGGGATTGGAACTTTCGACTTCTTGAAAGTGGTATGTTGCAGCTGGAGAGTCCCAAAAACAAGCTCTACTCTTGGAGCTTCACGGTGAAATCCGACTTACCACCACGTGTAAAGTTTATTGAAGATCCTCAAAGGCAATTGTCTGGCAGTACAAAGTTCACATATTTTGTAGAAGATGATCACCGTGTGGTGTCCGGAGTAGCGCAGTTTGAAGTGCCCAAATCACAAGATAATGAAGAAAAAGAGAGGCGCCCCCTCGTAAAAGCACCTTCCTTTTCGCTTTCAGTACCAAATCAAAATATCAACTCTGGTGTGTCAGAGGTTTACAAGGATTTAACAACTCACCCGTGGGCTGGGGCGGATGTTGGTATTTCTCTGGTTGTAGAAGATGATGCAGGGCAAGAAGGGAAATCTCAAATTGTTCACTTTCGGCTCCCTCAAAAGAACTTTAACAAGCCTCTCGCTCGTTCGATTATCGAGCAGAGACGAACTCTTGCCATGGATGCAAGCCGACATGTGCAGGTTATTGATGCGATAGATAGCCTACTCCTTGCTCCTGAGTTTTTCATAAAGGAGGCAGGCCCATACCTTTCTCTACGTTTTGCTTACCAAAAACTGACGGCAGCACATAGCGATGAGGAGCTGGTGCCACTGTTGGATATGCTTTGGACTGTAGCACTTATCATTGAAGGTGCGGGTTTATCAAATGCGGAGCAGGCTTTACGGCAGGCACAGGAAGCTTTGCGAGAGGCGTTGGAAGCTGGAGCTTCAGAGCAGAAAATTACAGAACTTATGCAAGAGCTGCGCAAAGCACTCAATGAATATTTGGTGGCTTTGCAAGAACAGCAGAAACTGCATGCACAGCAAACACAACAGTCAGTTTTTGATCCAGATGCGCGACAAGTTAGGCCTCAGGACTTTGAAGATATGATGCGAAGAATGGAGGAGTTAACTAAGCTTGGTTCATTTGAAGCTGCACGAGAACTTTTAGCTCAAATGCAGGAAATCCTAGAAAACCTTTCCACGGAACAACCGCATTCACTATCTCAGCAGCAGCAACAAACAATGGATCTTCTTAATGGGCTAGAAAACATTATCGAAGACCAGAAGCAGCTTATGGATGAAACTCATAGATACGCTCAAAAAAATAAATCCGAATATGATCTTGAAGGGCAGGAGAGCGCTGAACGAACTGAGGAGCTGAAAGATAAACAGAGGGGAGTATCGGATGAACTACAAAAGTGGCTTGATGAGTTAGCCAACAACGGATTGAAGCCCAATAAAAATTTGAATAATGCTGAAGATTCAATGGCCAATGCAGAGGAGGCGCTAGGTGTAGGGGAGACAAGGCAAGCTGTTGGAGACCAAGGGGATGCAGTTAAAGATTTGCAACAGGGAGCTCAACAGTTGATCGAACGTCTTTTAAAGACAGGTTCGGGACCAGGCGCTCCGCCCAAAAGTGCATTTAATAGTGATCCACTTGGCCGTATGCGGCGAATGGAAGGATCTGAGTACGGCAGTAGAGTAGAGATTCCTGAAGAGGTAGACGTACAGCGTGCGCGGCGCATTCAAGAGGAGTTGCGCCGCAGGCTTTCGAATCAAAAACGCTCCAATACGGAACTGGAATATTTAGAGCGACTTTTAGATAGGTATTAGTCCTGCATTAATTTGCAGTCGCTCGGCTAGCGGTACGTTGCCTTTCACGCGCTTCTTTGATGATAATGTTATCTGGAGTTTCCTGAGCAGCCTCTTCAAAAAGCTCACTTGAAGTAGTTTCAATGCGCCTTTCTAATTCTTGTAAAAATGCACCCATTTCCATCCCGGGATGGATTGGCTTTAAAATCTGCGCCTTAATCGTTCCAGGAAAACGAAAAAAACGTCGTCTGGGCCAATAAACACCAGAGTTCACCGCAACAGGAATTACAGGACAGCCAAGCTCAGCGTACATATGAGCTATACCGACTTTATATCTGGTTTCGGCCCCCGCAGGCATTCTGGTTCCTTCAGGGTAAATGATAATGTTCCGGTCTTCTTCGATAGCTTCTTTCGCTTTTTCCATCATAGCGGCCAGTGCAACAGAACGTTTGCCTCGTGCAACCGGAATTTGCTTAAACTTCATAGTAAACCAACCGAAAAAAGGAACATACTGAAGTTCTTTTTTCAAAATAAATGTTGGGTCATGCAGCTTGGGTAAGAGTGCGAAGGTCTCCCAAGCGGACTGATGCTTCATTGCTATAATGCAACCTGCTTTGGGGATATTTTCCCAACCGGTAATCTCCGACTTCACGCCCGCAATCCACCTTAACCAGAATAGGTTGACGCGTCCCCAGGCTCCAGGAAGCCACATACCCCACTTTCTTGGAAGAATAAGAAGAGGGAGTGCTGCAAGCATCATTACAAGCGTGCAGATATAAAATATGGAATTAAAAATAAGTGATCTAATTGCTGTCATAGGTTCTAGTCACACCAGCCCTAGGAAACATCTATATTCAGAGTTCCTTTGGTAATTAAAAGTTAAGTTGTATGATAGGGCTTATATATACGTCCTACTTCAACCCTTATTCTAACGAGGATATACTTCACATATTCCCGAAATAGAAGCCTTGTTGTTGAATAGCTTTTATACCACTGCTGTAAATTTAACTCCGAATGAAAAACTGGAGCAGGGATCAACTCTACGGAAGGCATTTGTTTATGGAGTTCAAATATGGCCCTTGGCATGTGGTAGGCACTGGTAACGACAATTAGGTTAGAAATATGCTTCTGCTTAACCCAGGTAGCGGTTTCCTTGGCATTGCCAATGGTATTTAAAGCCTTTCTATCTATATCGATGCAGCACTTGAATAGGCCTTCATATTGGGGGGTATTCTTGATTATCTGTTGAATAGTAGTGTGTGGGTTCACCCCGGAAATCAGTAGACGATCAGCCTTGTTATTTGCCAATAGCTCAAGAGAGCGAGAGATTCTCTCCTTCCCACCAGTTAATACAACGATACCTTCGGCTTGTTCTAAAGGTTGTTCCAAATTTATCTTTGTTGTTTCGATGAACCAAAAAAAGCCTAAGCAAAATCCAACCAACATGATGCATATAGTTGCCAGCGTTGTATTTCTAATAAATTTGGGTTTATTTTTACTAGGCTGTACATGATACTTTGTATGAGACTCATCCGTATTTGCGGTCGGCATTAGCTGATCTAACGGTTCCTTCTCCCGAGGCTTTAAAGTTGTATCGTCTTTCATTATTGCACCGTATAGCTGGTCGTTACCCAATAAGATGTGACCTTATTCCATGTTTGCCAAATGGGAATGTACTGCCAATCTCGAAGTTAGAGCTGTAAGAAAGGCAACGAGTAATACAACGAAGATTATTCCCATGTAACCCATAGAGCCTATTGAGATTGAGCCAACTAAAGCCTGCATTTGGCTGGTAGCCTGAGATGCTACTGTACCACTGCTCAAGAGGTGAAGAAGAAGAAAGCACAAAATGGCAATGGCTCCACCTGCACCTCCGCCTTTTAATCCTAGAAACAGGAAGTGTTTTTGAAATTGACCAGCGATGAAACTGTTTTCAGCACCGACGAAATGTAGGACTTCTACAACATCCCTGTTGCCCGCCATAGCTGCGCGTGTAGCGAAAATAACTGAAAGGATCATTGAGCTGAGTACCAATATTAAAATGGCAAACCCACCAAAAACCACCGTATTGGCCATTGCGGATAGTTGCCGTGTCCATGTTCGATGATCATCTAAACTTGCTCCGCGAATATCTCTTTCGACAGTTTTTTTCATGTCAATTATATTAAGTGAACTTGGATCGGCTATTTCGACAAGAATCAAGCGAGGAACAGGCAGTTCCTCTAACGCGAGACCTGTGCCTAACCAAGGCTGCAGCAACTGCTGTGTTTCCTTGTCAGAGTAGGCGCGTGCTTGGCCAACCCCGGGAAATTCTTGGACAAGTGCAATTGTTCGATCTATCTCCTGAAGCATGTTTACCCCATCAGTGGGGCGTATCTGAACAGTGATTTCGCGTACAAGGTCATTATTCCAATCATTGGCTGCGTCACGGACTAAACTTACAAAGCCAACGGTTAAGCAAGCTAAAAAGCTCATGATAGCCACAACTAGAATTAAGGCGCGCCCAACAACTGCTTGTGGGGGAACTATTTGCGTTGAACTCTGTGATTTCAGCCCACCACGCTTTCTGGTTATTTTCTTACTACGCAACGTGTTGGAAGTACTGGACTTCCGTTTGATTGGGAGGGCTTGTCGTTTACTACGGTTTGGCCTGCCTTTGATTTTCTTTGGCCCTCTACTTTGAGGGAGCGTCCGCATAGCTGAAGAGTTGAGCTTAGTCATATATTGTCAACCGCCCTTCACTAAGCACCAAATGGCGTGCGTTTACTTGCTCCAGCAGATGTAAGTCGTGTGTTGCAATAAGAACAGAAGTACCCAGTCTATTCAATTCGATAAATAGGCGCACAAGCCTCCTTGCTAAAGGAGGGTCAACGTTCCCTGTGGGCTCGTCAGCCAGCAGAACTTCAGGTTGCGTGATAAGGGCTCTTGCAATGGCTGCTCTTTGTTTTTCCCCTCCCGAAAGAACAGGGGGAAGTACATGCATTCTATCACCAAGGCCTACCCATTTTAGAAGTTCAATCACATCTGAACGGTATTCATGTTCCATTTTCCCAACAACCCGATGGGGCAAAGCAACGTTTTCATAAGTGGTAAGGTGGTCAAGAAGTCGAAAATCTTGGAATACAACTCCAATCCTTCGACGTAATGCTGGAATATGTGCTTTGGGAATAGTTGCACAATCCCTTCCGAAAACGGATATCAGACCACGTGTTGGTTTTAAGGACATAAATAAAAGGCGAAGCAGGCTGGTTTTTCCGGCTCCAGAAGGTCCCGTAAGGAATTGAAAGGACTGAGGTTGGATATTGAAGGTCAAGTCCTTGAGTACTTCAGAACCCATTCCATATCTCAGACCAACATTCTCAAATCTTATCACTGAGAGCTCCTTCAGGCTAATCCTATGCAATTCATCGGGTAATTAAGAGCTGGCATAAAGTCACGTAAAATTTGTTATTTTCTAGTTCATATTGATCAAGTAGGTAGATCATATAGGAAATTACCATAAATATGCGCAACTATTAACCATAATGAAAAAGACGGCATTTGTGCATTAAAAGCCAATTTTTAGCCCTAAAAACAGTGCTATAAGGCCTCGTTCCTTTTGTGCCTTAAGAGCGCAGCTCTGAAGGTATTGAGAAGGAAAGTGTATAGCTATAACAACTGTGGGCTACCTAAAAAGGCTTTAATTGAAGAACTAAAAAGAAGACCTTTAGAGTCCAAGGATATATAAGAACACTGATTTACATTTTCATTTCCTTCAGGTTTTGATTGAAGGAAATGGAGCCTTCACAAAGAAAGGCTAGCTACACCAACTTGGTAGGGTGATGAATATGCACCTCGCCTGCTAAATAGTTGTTTCACCCGGCTCAGTTAGTGGTTGTTATGCCACCTTATTGAGCTCCTTACAAAAATACTGCGCTTTACAAGCGCCTTAAGAATAAGAGCGACCAATATAAGATGACGGGAGCACCGGAAATACACGTTCTCTACAGCCAAGAAGAGATCGCAGAGCGTGTTAAAGCTATTGCAACCAAGATTAGGCAGGATGAGTTGAAAGACCTGCTATTCGTAGCCGTACTTAAAGGAAGCTTTATTTTTGCAGCAGACCTTGCCCGAGCTCTTCATGAAGTGGGAGTTGAGCCGGAAATCGAGTTTTTGCACCTTTCAAGTTATGGAGCAAATACTGTGTCTTCTGGAACGGTGACGATACTGAAAGATATTGCAAGCGACGTCTCAAACCGGGATGTGATTTTGGTTGATGATATTCTGGAGTCGGGAAGAACACTACGTTTTGCTGCAGATATGATTAAAGAGCGTGGCGCAAAATCTGTACGAGTGGCAGCCCTTCTGGATAAGCCTATGTATAGAAAAGCGGATATTGAAGCAGACTATAAGGGCTTTGATTGTCCTGACAAGTTTGTTGTGGGCTATGGCATGGATATGGGACACGCTTGGCGACAGTTACCTTTTATCGGCTTCATTCCGCAGGATGGTGACAAGTAGCAAGCTACCTCGAAAGGCGTGGGTAGTCCTCGCCGGAATTTGTCATCAATATTCGAGCGCGTCTTGTTGCGCTGCATTCACGATTTAATACCTACTTCCGAAAATAAGTATTTTTCTCGGAGGTAGGCTATAACAGGTGTGCCTAAAAATAGTATTTAATCACTGTTTGTACAGAGCAACCTTATTTATAACTGATTTAGTGGAATTATACTTCGTAATCTACACTTTACTTTATTTGTCGGAAACGTGGCAGGCGGGATATATTGCAACATAAATTTCTCAGAACTTTAGTGCACAGTGAGACAACAGCGAACAAAAGTCGTTCTGCGTACATTGGTAATTGGCAGAAAATTTCCAACTTTACAACTTATTGATATTATTTAAGAAAAATGGTGCACCCGACAGGATTCGAACCTGTGGCCTCTGCCTTCGGAGGGCAGCGCTCTATCCAGCTGAGCTACGGGTGCTTTGGGCGATGAGTCTCGCGAATAAGGTTGTCTTTATCCGATCCAGAGACGGGGAGCAACGTTAGATAGCGTTTGCAGGTCATTTTGTGGATAGAATGGGAGAGAAAACTAAATAGGTGCCCGTTTTTGGGCTGTAGAGTGCGGACTGGACCTGTAGAATAAATGCATGTTGTTCAAATTACTAGATTATGATCGGCTGTATGAAGCTCTTCTCCGCCGTGATGCGGATTTTGACGGACGAGTGTTTGTTGGGGTGAAATCTACAGGAATTTTTTGCCGTCTAACTTGTCCTGCCCGTAAGCCAAAAAAAGAAAACTGTAAGTTTTTTGAGTGTGTTGCTGAATGTATGGAGGCAGGCTTTAGACCTTGCAAACGGTGTAGCCCGCTTACTCCTGCCGCAGAAGTAGATGTCACTATCAAAACTCTGATGAGAGCACTGGAAGACCAACCTTCGCGGCGTTGGCGAGAGAGTGATATTGAGCACCTTGGGTTTGATCCTTCTACTGTCCGTCGCAGCTTTAAGCGTCACTATGGCATGACTTTCTTGGAAATGGCGCGCATTTCTCGATTGCGTGAGAGTTTCACAACTTTGGCTGAAGGAGGGCGCGTAATTGATGCTCAAGTGGACGCCGGCTTCTCTTCTCCCAATGCGTTTCGTACAGCTTTTGCAAAGCTTTTGGGCGAAACTCCTGGAAGCTTTACAGAGGACGCTCTCTTAAAGGCGGATTGGATTGAAACACCTCTTGGTGCCATGATTGCTGTTAGTGATAAGTCTTCATTACACCTCTTGGAGTTTGTAGATCGCAAAGCTTTGCCAACGGAGTTGAATAAGCTGAAAAAGGCAGCTGGTGGACAAATTGGTATTGGCCGGTTTGAACCTATCAAGACGATTGAGGGTGAGCTTAACGCGTTTTTTGATGGAAGAAGCGATCAATTCAAAACACCTTTAACTCTTCATGGCAGTGCCTTTTCTCGGGACGTCTGGCGAGCTTTACGAGAAATCCCTACGGGGCAGACAAAAAGTTACAGCCAAATAGCGCATGATATTGGTAATGCAAATGCGGTTCGAGCGGTTGCAAGAGCAAATGGAGCAAACCAAATTGCGATCGTTATTCCGTGTCACCGAGTTATTGGTGCTGATGGAACACTTACGGGGTACGGAGGCGGTTTATGGCGGAAGCAAAAGTTGATTGAATTGGAGAGAACATTTTCAGGCAAATGAAAATCCTCTAAAGACAGCGGATAGGAGATTGTATCTCCCTAGAGGCTTCTGGGGGAGTACTTAGAGTATCCGTCTTGGTCAAGCCGTTTTTGGTTGCCATTGCCGGTCCGCTTTTATGAGAGCGTTTGCCAGTTCGATTAGCTTACGCATGAGAGCTATTATGGCGATTTTGGGAGGCTTACCAGCCGCTCGCATCTGGTTGTATTTGGCTTTCAGGTCTGGATTATAACGGCTGGCAACAACGGCAGGCATGTAGAGTGCATCGCGTACCGGCTTGCGCCCTGCTTGAATAAAAGCAGCGCCCCGCCAGCGTCCTGACTGGCGGGTCATGGGGGCCAGCCCCGCCAGAGCAGCGGCCTGTTTACGGGATAATTGTCCAAGCTCTGGCATTTCAATCACCAGCGCCGCGACGGCGACCTGTCCCAGCCCGGGAATAGAGTGTAAAATCTTTGCTGCCCGCGCCCTTTGAGGGCTCTGCTCAATTTGCTTTTGAGTTTCGGCGTTAAGGGCCTCCAATTGCTTTCGCACGAGTTTCAGGCGTTGCTGTGTCTGTTTGCGAACCAGGTTCACCCGTTGTGTTTTCAACCGGTTCTCCAGTTGCGTGGCTTCTTTTACAAGAGCTTGACGTGCAACGCGTATCTCTTTGAGATGACATAGGCTTGCATCGACTGGCTTGTCTGGTTCCAACTGGAAATCCTGCCCCATTTGGGCCAGCAGGCGCGCATCAATCCGGTCCGTCTTCGCCCTCTTGCCTTTGGCCTGTGCAAACCGGCGTGCTTGCCATGGGTTAACTTTGCTCAGAGGATAGGAACCCGACAATGCCAACTCAAAAGCGCCGTGATAAGAACCTGTGGGTTCAAAAATAATTCGAGCGACAGGCAGGCCTTTCAGCCAGCTTTTTAACTGTCTGTACCCTGCAGCTGTATTGGTAAACTGCTTGCTCTGCTCATCCGGCAGGCAGTACACATCAAGATGGTCTTTCGAAATATCGACACCAATGGTAACCTCAGACATCTTCGCAAGTATCCTATGCTTGTCGTGCAGAGCTTTGGGCTGCTGCGTATCCGTTCAGGCCTGTTGCGAAGACGGTGGCCGATCATACTCTAAAACGGTCCCTTGTGACCTAGCGCGTCCCGATCCGACCACCGCCACTGCCCTCCCGACTCAATACGGTGGCCATTGGCCTATATTCGCAGAAGACACTAAAAAGCATAAGACAAGCGTGTCGATACAGATTGGGTTCAGGATTCCCTAAACCAGTAATTTGTGATTCCATGTCTTTGAGGTGAGACGGGAGCCAAGCATGGGAAAACCACATCCAATTGAATTGCGAGAACGTGTTGTGTGCATGGTCGCAGAGGGGCACAGTCATCGATCAACAGCGGCACATTTTCGTGTTTCTGTTAAATTTGTGAATGACATGGTCCGTCTAAAACGGGAGACAGGCTCTCTTCTGCCCAAACGACAAGGTAATCCCGGTCGCGGAAAATTGAGTGGAGTTAAGGGGTGGGTCCGGCAACGCTTACAGGAAAGAGGAGAGCTGACCCTTGATGAATTGGTTTTGGAGCTATTCGAGCAACACGCCATCAAGGTGCACCGTTCTTCTGTTGGTCGACTCTTGCACCGCCTCGGGCTAACACACAAAAAAACACTTGCTGGCCGCAGAGCAAAAGCGCGCTGATATCCGCCATGAGCGTCATGTCTGGATTGCTCGTCGCCAACCTTTTATGAAGAGCCATTTGCATAGGCTTGTGTTTATTGATGAAACCAGCCTTAAAACCAATATGGTCAAGACAACCGGTTGGGCACCTAAAGGCGAGCGACTTCTTGATCACGCCCCTTTTGGTAACTGGAATACGCAAACCTTTATCGCCGCCCTCAGGCATGACCGCCTAGAGGCGCCTTGGGTCATAAATGCGCCCATGAACCGTCAGCGATTTGAACGGTATGTGGAAACGCAATTAACCCCAACTTTGAAAAAAGGAGATGTCGTTGTTCTGGACAACCTATCCTCACACAAAAGCACGAATGCGGCAAAAGCTTTGCAGGCTGTTGGAGCTTGGTTTCTATTCCTTCCCGCTTATAGTCCAGACCTTAATCCCATCGAGATGGCATTTGCCAAACTTAAAACTCTTATTCGAAAAATTGCAGCCCGTAGCTATGACGATTTATGGAAAGCTGTCGGCCAAGTATGCGACCTATTCTCAGAACAGGAATGTTATAACTTCTTCAATGCAGCTGGATACAAATCCGATTAAAGGCGACACGCTCTAGATGTTTAGTCCCGCGAGCAGATGGTGTGGTTGTTTTATAAATCTGTCCGGCTCTTGTGTCCATTGTCTGGTAATATAGTCGAAGGGTGTTAGGCCCCGAAGAGCCTTGAGGCGCTTGGCGAAGTTATAGGCCTGAATAAATGTGTCCAGATGGGCTCTTAGTTCGTTGTGTGTGCGGTAATAGTAGCGCCGAACGGTTGCTTCTTTAATGGTTCTGTTCATGCGCTCGACCTGGCCATTTGTCCACGGATGGGCTGGTTTGGTAAGCCGGTGGTCAATGTCATTTTGGGCACAAGCCAGAACAAATGCATGAGCACGAAACAACTGGCCTGTTGTGAGCAAATGTTGAACCTCACTGGCGTTCCAGCTGTACCCTTTGGGGTCAGTGAACTGGGTGCCGTTATCGGTCAGCACGGTATGGATCTTGTAGGGAACCGCTTCAATAAGGGCCCGCAGAAAGGTACTGGCAATCCTTCTGGTGGCTTTTTCAAAGAGTTTGACAAAGGCGAACTTTGAGGTTCGGTCAATGGCAACGAACAAATAGAGCTTGCCTTCTTGCGTACGAACCTCAGCAATATCAAGATGAAAGTAACCAATTGGATAGGCTTTGAAGCGTTTCTTGTTCGCTTTCATATCCGGTGGTGGCAGGCGCGAAATCCCATGGCGCTGGAATAAGCGATGCAGGGACGAGCGGGTCAGACGCGGGATCGTTTCCTGCAGGGCGTAAAGGCAGTCATCGAGTGGCAATAAAGAGTGCTTGCGAAAAGCGACACACGCCGCTTCTTCTGCCACGCTCAGGACTGTGGAGCGGGGATTCTTCCGCCCCATAGGTTGATCTTCCACGCTATTGCGATGTTTCCACTTCATCACCGTTTTGGGATTGATGTTATAACGCCGGCTCAACTCTTTGATGGTTGCATCCGATTTTTGTATGGCTGATCGAACCGCGTGAGTGGTCGTGGCGCTGCCGTGTAATACCTGTCCCATAAGTCCTCCCGAAATGATGAAGTCAATGTTAAACCGATTCCATCTGCTCGCGGGACTAAACATCTAGTACTCTGGAACTATAAGCCTTCGAACCAGAGCTAGTAGAAACGTGCTTTGGAGTTGGTATCAGTCGGATTATTTTTACTAATGTTTGTATTTGAGGAAAGCTGCCATGAACACTCCCGTTACACTAGGTATTGATCATCTTGGTCTCACTGTTAAGAACCTTGAGGCATCTGTTAAATTCTTTACTGAGGTTTTAGGTTGGAGCCAATTTGGTGGTAATCCTGACTACCCGTCGGCCTATGTAACTGACGGGTATTCCAAATTGACTCTTTGGGAGAAAAAGGCTGGTGCCTTTAACGGGTTCGACCGACATAAAAACATAGGTCTGCACCACTTCGCATTGAAAGTTCCCAGTCTGGAAGTATTGCACCATACATTTGACTTGGTGAAAGGTGCTGAAGGGGTGGAAGTTGAATTCTCACCCGAACCTTCCGGTAAGGGACCAAAATTACACTTCATGATAAGGGAGCCGGGTGGCACGCGCTTGGAATTTGCATTTGATCCGAGGTAACATTGAGAAACAGCGGGCCTGCTGTTTTGTGAGCCCCGCCAAGTTGATTGTTTGTTAATTGATGGTTTTCCTCAGGAGAACCAGGTTGTCCAAGATCAGATTAGTGGACCAGATGAACTGAGCATCTGCTTGTTTATCATCAAAAATATCCTCAAAATTTGTGTAGGCGCGTTTGTTGCCTACTCCGACGGTTTCGTTGGAATAAACTGTTGCGTCAGGCCACTGGTTGTCGTTGAAATCAATGGCTTGCCAGTTCCCTGGTATTTTCCAGTGAGCCGCAGCGGAAGAGGAGCCATCGCGTACACCAGTGGTAGAACAAGCTGAACTATCTCGTTTTTGGCCTTCAACTTTCAGGCATTTTCGATTTTTTAAAGGAGCTATATAAAAAGTTTGTGCTTTCCAGCTTCCATCTGTGGTGGTGATTGTATTACCCGCTTCATTTTTCAGCACCATTAGGAAACCAGCGTCTCCGGGATGATAGGATTTACCTTGATTATTTTCTGATCCAAGACCGAGGTTTTCTTCCCAGTCCACGCCCATTACCGCCAATGTAAAAGGGCGATCCACTTTGAAACGAACCACATTACTGTTAAACGGAGTGAAGATAACGGGGTCTACAGCGACTAGCTGCCCATTAACGTTAAGCTCGAAATAATTATCGGCAAAAATATAAGCACTAATAATCTCGCTACCGCCAAGATCTAAAACTTCAAAGGCATCAAAATTTATCTGTTTTGAAGACCTGAGCTGAGTTCCGCCACATTCATTGTAAAGGTCTGCAGCTTTATGGGCATTTTTGAAGTTCACAGGTGCTGGAACAGTCCAGACACTGCCATCTTCTGCGGTGATTTGACCTAGAGAACTGCGGCGCGCGCCTCTGCCTGAGCAAATAACAAGATCGGTTTCAATGGTTTCTGCAAGGCCACTTGAAAATGAGGGCTGTTCAGCTTGTGCAATACCGGTAAAAACCATGGATGCAGCTGCGAGCGCTATATACTTCATCGTATTCTCTCTGTTTTAATTATTATTGGAATGCATGGACCTGTTTGGATTTGCCCTCCAAAAACGATGGGACGGCCCCAGTAAAACCCCGAATGAAACTGGATCAGCTCCACATTTGAGTCAATTTGAAAAATTGTAATAATTTGTGGTAGGTCCTTATCTTCTATGTTCGCTCAACGGCATTATTAAAGCTCTTTTAATACTTTTTTGTTTTGTCGTGGCAGCGTTGCCGATACAAATTGTGAGCTTTTTCATGGAGCGAGCCTTTTGTTGATGCTGACACGTGAAAATCATCAGGAAAGCCAAAAAACAGGCCTTTTCAATGTGCACGGCAACAGGCATGATCGCGCCCATGTCAGCATCATCTATTGCCCCCGAGCTCACCGAGAACGATCATCTTATTTTGGTTGATGGTTCCACCTTTATTTTCCGCGCTTATCATGCGCTGCCGCCGCTTACCCGTAAGCCCGATGGCTTGCCCGTTGGCGCTGTTTCCGGTTTCTGTAATATGATATGGAAGCTGATCCTTGACGGGCCTTCCAAGGAATTGGAAAAGGCGACACATCTTGCTGTGATTTTCGATAAGTCGGGTAAGACATTTCGCAATGACTTCTATCCGGAATATAAAGCTCACCGGCCACCAGCACCGGAAGACCTCATTCCGCAGTTTGGCTTGATCCGTGAAGCGACCCGAGCATTTGGGTTGCCAGCTATTGAACAGCAAGGATATGAAGCAGATGACCTGATTGCCACTTATGCCCGCCACGCAGAGGCCAAGGGAGCAAAGGTGACGATTGTTTCCGGTGATAAAGACCTGATGCAGCTTGTAACCGATAAAATCGGTATGGTGGATACCATGAAGAACAAGATGATCAGCGCTCCAGAGGTTTTTGAAAAATTTGGTGTTACTCCAGACAAGGTTGTAGAAGTTCAGTCTCTGGCTGGTGATAGCGTTGATAACGTGCCCGGAGTTCCCGGTATTGGCTTGAAAACGGCGGCGCTGCTTATTAACGAGTTTGGAACTCTGGAAAACCTGCTGGATCAAGCAAAGACCATCAAGCAAAAGAAGCGCCGTGAGAACCTGATCGAGTTTGCTGAGCAGGCCCGTGTTTCCAAGCGCTTGGTGCAGCTGAAAGAAGATGTTCCGGTGGAAGTGCCGGTTGAAGACTTCTCTTGCAGCGATGTGCACGGACCGACTGCCATTGGTTTCTTGAAGACAATCGGACTGACAAGTCTTACTCGTAAAGTAGCGGAGTACACCTCTGCTGAGCTTGCAAATATTGAGCCACTTGATGTGCCAATAACCGGTTGGGAACCTATTGTAAAAGCTACGGAACAAGCTGAGGAGACTGCGGGGACAGATGAGGATAAAGGTTGGACGGCCTCAAAACTTGCAGAAAAAAATCGACTGGAACAGGCTAATATTCCCGTAGATAATTCCGTATACGAAACAATATCCAGTCTTGAACAACTTGATAAGTGGATAGAAGAAGCCTTTGAAATAGGCTATGTATCTGTGGATACGGAAACAGATGCACTGGATGCCATGCGCTCCGGTCTTGTGGGCGTATCTTTGGCGACTGCGCCGGGAAAAGCCTGCTATATTCCGCTTGCCCATAAAGATGGCGAGGGGGACCTGCTGGGCGGAGGTGGTCTGCTGGAGGGCCAGATCCCGTTGCAGGCCGCTCTGGAGCGCCTGAAGCCCATGTTGGAAGCGCCTTCTGTTCTCAAAATTGCGCAGAATATGAAGTACGACTGGGTTGTACTTTCGCGTTACGGCATCGAGATGGCTCCGTTTGATGATACCATGCTGCTGTCCTATGTTTTGGATGCCGGTGTTGGTGGCAATGGAATGGATGAGCTTTCCAAGCGCTGGCTGGACCATACGCCAATCGCCTTCAAGGAAGTGTGTGGTTCGGGCAAGTCTCAAATCACGTTCGATATGGTGCCGCTGGACAAAGCCACGGCTTATGCTGCGGAAGATGCAGACGTTACGCTTCGTCTCTGGAAGGTTTTGAAGCCACGCCTTGCTGCTGAAGGTATGGCAACCGTCTATGAGCGTCTTGAACGCCCTATGGTTGAAACTCTTGCCCGTATGGAAAAGCGGGGCATTAGTGTGGACCGGCAAATGCTTTCCCGTCTTTCCGGTGATTTTGCCCAAAAAGCAGCTGCACTGGAAGCGGAAATCCACGAGATGGCAGGCGAGACATTCAACGTTGGCAGCCCAAAGCAACTGGGTGAAATTTTGTTTGGCAAAATGGGGCTGCCGGGAGGTAAGAAAACCAAAACTGGTGCTTGGTCCACCTCTGCCTCGGTACTGGATGATCTGGCAGCTGAGGGACATGAGCTTCCAAGTAAAATCGTAGAGTGGCGTCAGCTTTCCAAGCTGAAATCTACTTATACCGATGCCCTGCCAAGCTTTATTAATTCGGAAACGAAACGAGTTCATACATCGTTTTCGCTGGCGGCAACAACCACGGGACGTTTGTCCTCTTCCGAGCCTAATGTGCAGAATATTCCTATCCGCACAGAAGAGGGCCGCAAGATCCGACGAGCCTTTGTCGCAGGGCAGGGCACCAAGCTTATTTCCGCCGATTATAGCCAGATTGAACTGCGGGTTCTCGCCCACATGGCCGATATTCCGCAGCTTAAGAAAGCCTTTGCTGAAGGGCTGGATATTCACGCCATGACTGCCTCTGAAATGTTTGGCGTGCCTATTGAGGGCATGGACCCGATGGTGCGTCGTCAGGCAAAGGCTATCAATTTTGGTATTATCTACGGTATTTCCGCGTTCGGCCTTGCCAACCAGCTGAATATTTCCCGCGGTGAGGCGGGGGATTACATCAAGACGTATTTTGAGCGCTTCCCCGGTATCAAGGAGTACATGGAGGAGACGAAGAAGTTTGTTCATGCCAATGGCTATGTGGAAACGATCTTCGGCCGTCGTGCACATTATCCTGATGTGAATACCAAAAATCCCAATATGCGCCAATTCTTTGAGCGAGCCGCCATTAACGCACCAATTCAGGGCTCTGCAGCGGATATCATCCGCCGCGCTATGGTGCGTATGGATGATGCTCTGGTATCTGCCAAGCTGGATGCTCAAATGTTGCTGCAAGTGCATGACGAACTCATTTTCGAAGTGCCTGTGGAGCAAGTGGACGCCACCAAGGAACTGGTTGTCAGCATAATGGAAAAAGCGGCAGAACCCGCCGTCCAGCTCTCTGTTCCGCTCAAAGTGGAAGCGGAAGCAGCAAGCAACTGGGATGAGGCGCATTAGCGCCTTTCCTCTTTTTGTAGGTTTTTACGCCGCAACTGGTGGGCAGTAGAGTATGTTGTTAAATCAACCAAATAGTGGATATCAGGTAGTTTGGTCCGGTAAGGCCTTTGAACAAGATGTAACCGTACTGTTTGAGACTGAGAAAAATAGAGTGAAGTACTCAGCTTCCCAATCAGAAACGATTGATAGGGAGTGGCGGGTCAGGGAAGAGACTGCAGTCAGTGAGGGGCGTCATCTTTACAATTCAAGTATATTTCGCCTTTCTGCTTTTAATGAGGGCTCGGATGGACAGCTCGTCCTTGAGTTAGGGCTGACTGACTACCGAGAATATGTCGCTACACGTTCATCTGAGAAAGTAATTCCGCGCGCAAATCCGATTGGAACCTGCATAATTCCTGTGACAACGGATGGTTACATTCCAGTCGGGCGTCGCTCCCAGTTCGCGGAGGTCAATCCGGGAAAGTACTTTAGTTTCGGCGGTTTTTTCGATGCAGAATTGGATATATTAAGGAATAGACCCAATGTTTTTTCATGTATTCGCCGCGAAGTAAGAGAAGAATTGGGGCTCGAGTTAAACCACACTGAGATTCAACTGATTGCTATTATAAAAGACCTTGCAAATATTCATCCGGAACTGGCATTTCATGCGGAAATCGGGGTTTCGTGTGAGGAGGTTCGAGCTCTTGACTGGAGTTCTGAATTGTCTGACCTCACATTTGTACATGTTACCGACATCATGAAATTTCTTGATCGTTCCAGAGAGGAAATGACACCAACGTTCATAGGAGCCCTTCAGGTCTTTATGGCAAATTCCTCACTAGCGTATGCTGAGAAAGCAGCCACTTACTGATAAGGGAGGTGGGCGTGTTAAACGGGCAATCACCTTCGACCAAATGAGATATTCAGCTTTCTGGAGCTTCCCCAAGGTGCTTTGCGATGGCTTGCATCATGGAGATGGTTTGTAGCCGCACCCTCAGACCTTTTTCTGCTTCCGAATAGGTTGGATCGCTTGAGGTCTTAACTATGACCACCTTTCGAACCGGATTTACATAGATAAACTGTCCGTAAAGGCCAATTGCAGTGAAGTCTCCACCATCGGATTCCAGTGGCAGCCACCATTGGTATTTGTAGCCCAGCGGGGATGAGCTGTCGGGGTTATTGAAGCCCGGCTGCAGACGAGGACTGTCGGGTGTAACGGAAGCGCGGAGCCACTCTTGCGAGACAACCCTCTCTCCCTTGTGGTTAACACCGCCATCCATGACCATTTTCCCAAAGCGTATCATATCGCGCAGACGTAAGTTAAACCCTCCGTAGACCACCGGCTGTCCTTTGGTGTCCACCAGAATTTTTGCTGATCCCTCAGCCCCTAGTTTTGACCAGAGCTGCTCATTGAACCAGTCCTCATAGGCTTGTCCTGTAGCATTTCGGATAACCCAGCCTAAGACGTAGGTATCAATGGAGGCATAAAGGTTTTGAGTGCCGGGCGCCCTTTCTTTAACCACTTGTTTGGTATAATCATCCAATGACCCGGTGAGAACGGCCACGACGGATTGCACAAGGTCGGAGTCCAGATCTTTATAGTCCTCATTCCAGCGAATACCCGAGGACATTTCCAAAACATCTTTCAAGCGTGCGCCATCATAGGCGGACCCCTTTAATTCAGGAACGTATTTTACCACCTGATCTTCAACATCTTCGATCAGGCCTTTGTCTACAGCTATGCCGGTCAGTACAGATGTGATGGACTTGGAAACCGACATTTGCAATGCATTGGATTCACGGGTGTTGCCGCGCATGTAGCTTTCATAAAGCAGTTTATCGCCTTGTAAGACGGCAAACCCTGTTGTGTGTGAAGCGCTCAAGTATCCTAGTGTGGAGACAGGTTTCCCATCATACATAAATGTCTCTGGAAGTGCGATTGTGCCGAGTGCTTCTTGAAGCTTGTAGGTCTGTGTGGGGGGGGCTATGTCTTTGCTGGGGTAAGATGCGTGAAGTGTACGCATGTTGTTATCAATATTTTCTGGCGTGAAAGCTTTGGCATAGGCTTTGAGCGCTCGCAGCTTTTGAATATCCTCATGGAAATATAGGCCTGTTCCAGCTAAAATAGTTAGTATGCTGGCAGCAGTCCAACTAATCAGTTTGCGCATTGCTTTCTCCTCCCCCCACAAAGCATAGCCCACATGTCCCTTAGGAGGATAAGTGGCTAGTCTCTTCTCACAAGCCTACTTAAGATTTAGTGGGAACATATACCCTTTAAATATAAGAGTCAGTTCAAGAATAGAAGTATAGAGGAATGCTTCGAACCATAAGCTTAATCGTTGCAACGCTCATTAAAGTCTCTGTGGTTTCGGTCCATCGTTCCATATCCTTTGAAAACCGGCGATTTCAGCCTAGCCTTGCGAACATGCGTTCAACGATCCAGCGTTGCGGGATGTAACTCTTTGGAAGATGCCCGCCAGGCTTCCGCGGTCCTGAATACCCGCAGAGTGAACCTTGCTATTTAAAACAAGTCATAGGATATGGCGCTTTCGCCCTTTCACTTTCTTTCCTGCATTATAGCAAATTACGGCAGTGAAGCTTACTGGGGAATGGGGTCCATACTATTCGGGATCTCCAAGTTTTTTCAGAACACGAAAACGAATTTACCCATTCATTCAAGGATTTATTTTTGAACAGACTCTAAGGGTGGATTGCTAGTTTTCTAGCATCTGCTCCCATGTTTTTGGGTCATTCCCGTTAAGCGGGTTATTCTCATTCCATTTGTACTTTATGGTATTAAAACGCATGCTGCTTGTATCCATGAGAAGCAAACGCCCCAGTAGGCCTTCGCCAAATCCTACGATTTCTTTTATAGCTTCAAGAGCTTGCAAAGACCCAACAACGCCCGTTAAGGCCCCTAATACTCCTGCCTGTGAGCACGTTGGTAAGGTGTCAGCCTGAGGCTTTTGCGGGAACAGGCAACGATAAGTGGGGTTGGGTGTTCCCTCTTTATTCTCTTCATAGGGTTTGAGTAGGGTCAGAGAGCCATCAAACTGGCCCACGGCCCCTGTGACGAGTGGCTTCTTTGCGAAATAGCACGCATCAGAAACTAGATATCGCGTATTGAAGTTGTCGGAGCCATCAATCACAAGATCATAGTTGGAAATAAGAGCCATAGCGTTTTGGCCAGCTATGCGTGTTGGATAGGGCTCTACTTTTACATTGGGATTTAGGCGGGCGATTGCTTCAGCTGCACTGGCAACCTTTGGCTCTCCCAGTTGATCCGTATCGTGGATGATTTGGCGTTGCAGGTTAGAAAGTGAAACTGTGTCATCGTCTACAATGCCCAGCGTACCCACACCAGCGGCGGCCAGATATTGTAGAACAGGCGCACCCAGTCCACCGGCTCCGATTACGAGGACACGTGCGGCTTTGAGTTTTTGTTGTCCGGGGCCCCCCACATCACGCAGGACAATGTGGCGGGCATAACGTTCCAGTTCGGAAGGGCTGAGGGTTTGCAAAAGAGTTACTCCAAACTATCCGAGAATTCGGCTTATAAGGCGTGCAGTATAATCCACCATTGGAATAACACGGGCATAGTTTAATCGTGTCGGACCAATTACCCCCAGAACTCCGAGAATGCGCTGCTCGCTGTCTCGATATGGTGAAACCACAACCGAGGAACCAGAGAGAGAGAAGAGGTTATTTTCTGATCCGATAAAGATACGAACGCCTTCTCCTTCCTGAGACAATTCCAGAAGCTTGATGAGTTCACTTTTGTTCTCAAAATCATCAAATAGAAGTCGAATACGCTCTAAATCGTCTTCTGCGCCAACATTTTGAAGCAAGTTAGAGCGGCCCCGTACGATGAGGCTCCGTTTATGTGATTGCTCCCCACTCCACAAAGCAATGCCTTGTTCCACCAGTTTTGAGGAGAGTTTATCAAGCTCAGCTTTGTTGTCCTTTTGTTGCTTTTCCAGTTCCGCCTTGGCTTCTGTAAGGGTTTTACTGCGAATAACCGAGGTTAGGTAATTTCCGGCTTCAACGAGAGCTGACTGGGGAAGGCCGGGGGGAAGGTCTATAACCCTGTTTTCAACGGAACCATCCTCACTTACAAGAACAACAAGGGCTTTTAGGGGTTCAATACGGACGAACTCAACATGGCGCAGAGTGACATCCTGCTTTGTTGCAAGAACAACGCCAGCTCCCTGACTCAAGCCGGAAAGCATTTGGCTTGCTTCAGTCAGGACGTTTTCAAAGGATGTTTCACGTTCTGATGCCTTGATTTGGACGGCAATCTGCTCTCGCTCTTCCTTTGTCAGGTCACCAATTTCCAACAGGCCATCCACGAAAAGCCGCAGGCCTGTTTCTGTGGGGAGCCTACCTGCGCTTGTATGAGGCGAGTATAAAAGCCCCATATTCTCCAGATCGGACATCACATTGCGAATGGAAGCCGGTGAAAGCGGCGCAGAAAGGCCACTGGCCAGAGATTTCGAGCCGAGAGGGTCTCCGGTTATCAAATAATTTTCGACGATTCTGCGGAAAATTTCCCGAGAACGCTCGTTGAGATTTTTGACGGGAGCGGAAGGTGGGCCACTGGTCACGCTCTATGAATTCCTTATTTGGGAGCAACTTATAGGTAGATTAATCTGAACGACAACATTTTTGCAATTCCATCAAGGTGATTGAATCTCCTATTAAACAAGGGGCAACTAGTAAAAAATTGGATCGAGCCTTTGCGTCTGTGGTGTTACATGTCTAAAAGGCATTAAGATTTTCCTGTGTTTGTACCTTTGCCAAGCCAATTTATGGAGAAAGACTTTGAAACGTCCATCCAAGCGTGCACCTGAAGAAACGCGGCCAGTTACCCTTGAACGTGGTGTGACCAAGCATGCTGAAGGCTCCTGCCTTGTAAAATTTGGTGATACCCATGTGCTTTGCACTGCCAGCCTTGAAGAGCGTGTTCCGCCTTGGCTGCGTGGACAAAACCGTGGTTGGGTGACCGCCGAATATGGCATGTTGCCCCGCTCGACCCACGACCGTATGCGCCGTGAAGCTTCTTCTGGCAAACAGTCTGGCCGCACGCTGGAAATCCAGCGCCTTATTGCCCGCTCGCTGCGTGCAGTTGTGGACCTGAAAGCCCTTGGAGAGCGTCAGATTACTGTTGATTGTGATGTGATTCAGGCGGATGGCGGTACGCGTACAGCCTCTATCACTGGAGCTTGGGTTGCACTGCACGACTGTCTCAAGTGGATGGAAGCGCGTGATATGATTAAGACTGACGAAGTCTTGAAAGATCATGTTGCTGCGATCTCCTGCGGTATCTATGAGGGTGAAGCTGTTGCTGATCTGGACTATGACGAAGATTCATCTGCTGATACGGATGCAAACTTCGTGATGACTGGAAAAGGCGGTCTGGTTGAAGTTCAGGGTACTGCCGAAGGTGAGCCTTTCTCCGAGGAAGAATTCCTGAAGTTGATGGGCCTTGCGAAAAACAGCATTTCCAAGCTTGTGGAACTGCAGAAGCTGACAGTTCTTTAGGAGTTTGACTGTGTCCCATAGAAAGTTGGAGCCTTGCCGCCTTGTTTTGGCGACCCATAACAAGGGCAAGCTGAAAGAGATACAGGACCTTCTGGCGCCTATGGGCTTTGAAGTCATCTCTGCTGGAGGTCTTGGCTTGCCGGAGCCTGTTGAAGATGGGGATACGTTCGAAGCCAATGCTGCCATCAAGGCATTGGCTGCTGCGCGTGCTGCCAATTTGCCTGCTCTTGCTGATGATAGCGGCTTTTGCGTGAAGGCCCTTGATGGTGATCCGGGGATCTTTTCTGCGCGCTGGGCGGGGCCTGAAAAGGATTTTGCCGTGGCTATGCAGTCTGTTGAAGACAAGCTGCAGGAAAAAGGCGCTCAAACTCCAGAACAGCGCGGAGGCCATTTTGTGGCGGTGCTGTGCTTGGCATGGCCTGATGGGCATACCCAGCACTACCGCGGCGAAGTTCATGGTGAAGTCGTCTGGCCACCTCGTGGTTTGGAAGGCTTTGGCTATGATCCCGTGTTCCAACCCGAGGGCTTTGACCGGACATTCGGCGAAATGACCAAGGAAGAAAAGAAGGGCATTGGCGAAAGCTTGTCTCATAGGGCGCGAGCGTTTGACCTGTTTAAAGCTGCGATATCTAGTTAAGGCTTGATGATGGTAACTGAACCGGATGGTGGCTTTGGAATTTATGTGCACTGGCCTTTTTGCTTGGCTAAATGCCCTTATTGCGACTTTAATTCCCATGTGCGCCATCGTCCTGTTCAGCAGAGCGACTATGCAAATGCGCTTGTTCAGGAACTGAAACATTTTGCCCAGCTAACGCGTGGGCGAACAGTTGGGTCTATCTTCTTTGGTGGTGGCACGCCTTCATTAATGGAACCTGATACTGTCGAAACGGTTCTTGAAGCCATTTCCAAAGAATGGTCCGTGGCAACTGATGTCGAAATTTCCATGGAGGCAAATCCTACAAGTGTGGAGGCCACGCGCTTTGCAGGTTACCGCGCTGCTGGTGTGAACCGGCTTTCCGTTGGCATTCAGGCTTTGAACGATAAAGACCTGAAAGTATTAGGACGACAGCACACTGTTTCGGAGGCGATACAAGCTGTCGAGATTGCTCGCAAGACCTTCTCCAGAATCTCGTTTGATCTGATTTATGCGCGGCCAGAGCAGACACTGCAAGGTTGGCAGGATGAAATCAACCTTGCTATAGACCTCGCTGCAGACCACCTTTCAATGTACCAGCTGACCATAGAGGAGGGGACAATGTTTCATCGCCTCTACGCTGCCGGAAAAATGAAAGAGCTGGATGCGGATACTTCAGCCGACCTGTATGAGCTGACGCAGGAAATAACAGCACAGCGGGGACTTCCCGCCTATGAAGTTTCAAACCACGCTGTACCGGGTGCGGAATGTAAGCATAATCTGGTCTATTGGCGTTATGGCGACTATGTGGGCGTGGGGCCGGGTGCTCACGGGCGGATCACGAAGTCCGACGGGGTTAAACTGGCTACATCCATGGAAAAGCACCCTGAGCAATGGATGAAAGCCGTTGAAACCAGTGGCACTGGTCTCATTGAAGAGACTGTCTTAACTCACGTAGAGCAAAGCGATGAACTGGCGCTCATGGGACTGCGGCTTGTTGAAGGGTTGGATGTGAGACGCTATGAGGAGCTTGCCCGCCGCTCCTTCAATATGGAAAGACTTTGTGAGTTACAAGCAAACGGCCTCATAGAGTGGATGAGTAACTCTCATATTAGAGCAACTGCCCATGGACGGGCATTACTTAACTACGTCATCGCGGAGATGGTTTCTTAAGATTATCCTAAGTGGCCTTTCTCTTGTCTTAAAATTGTTGATTCTCAGGGTACTAGATTTTGGAGTATTTCGCCTAGGGGAACTTCAATTGAAATGTTACGTAGCGTAATATTGTAAAATTCTAATTTTGCTTATAGTTTTACCATGTAATTTTTGCACTGCACCATTTAAGTGTATTTGATCATGGGTCGGTATATTGCAATGAAATTGGCGATATATACAAAATGTTGATGGTTAGTATTTAGTTCTCTTAGAATTTTATTGAATAATCCTATTCAATTTATTAATATTGTTGCGATGCAGCAGGATCGTCCTATGGATTTTGTTGTTGCAGACGTAGAAGAAAAACAACTCTTTGGAGGGCGATCAGGTGCTCTATTATCAGTTCTATGAGCTTAACCATGCTGCGATGACGCCCGTTAGAGCTGCGGCTGATGCTACCAAACTTATGTTTCAAAACCCTTTGAACCCCGCAACGCATACCTACTGGGGAAAGAACATTGCCGCCTCCTGCGAGTTGCTGGAACGAGTGACGCGCCGCTACGGGAAACCTGAATTTGGTTTGGCAACAACGCTGGTAGCTGGCGAACGAGTGGATGTTGAAGAAGAAGTTGTCTGGGAGCGACCCTTTTGTAACCTGCTCCATTTTAACCGGAAAGTTGATAGCCGCCGTAAGAAAGATCCTAAACTGCTGATCGTGGCACCTATGTCCGGTCATTTTGCAACACTGCTGCGCGGAACGGTTGAAGCCTTGCTGCCTGAGTTGGATATTTATATCACCGACTGGGTGGATGCCCGTCAGGTCCCTGTAACCGATGGGCCTTTCGGTTTGGATGATTATATTGATTATACAATCGATATGCTTCACCACCTTGGCAAGGATGCCCATGTACTGGCGGTTTGCCAGCCATCTGTTCCTGTGATGGCGGCTGTTGCGCGCATGGAAGAGGAAAAAGATCCTTTTGCTCCATGTACAATGACGCTTATGGGCGGGCCAATTGATACACGAAAAGCCCCAACCGCTGTGAATGATCTGGCCGTGGAGAACGGAATTGACTGGTTCAAACGCAATGTCATTATGGATGTTCCGTTTCCCCATAAAGGGATTACACGAGAAGTGTATCCCGGGTTCTTGCAGCTTTCCGGTTTTATGAGCATGAATCTGGATCGGCACATGGTGGCCCACCGTGACTTCTTCCAGCATTTGATTGAAGGGGATGGTGACGGGGCAGATAAGCACCGTGAGTTCTATGATGAGTATCTGGCTGTTATGGATTTGGCAGCCGAGTTTTATCTTGAAACGGTAGAAGCTGTTTTCATTGAACATTCCTTGCCAAAAGGCGAGCTCCGCCATTATGATAAGCTTGTGGACCCCTCCAAGATTACAAGAACGGCCTTGTTCACGGTTGAAGGTGAAAAGGACGATATCTCCGGTATCGGGCAAACCAAGGCTGCGCATACAATAACACCCAACGTGCCGGAACATAAGCGGGCCCACTATGAACAACCCGGTGTTGGTCACTACGGTGTCTTTAATGGATCTCGTTACCGAGCCGAAATTGCCCCTCGAATTGTTGATTTTATTCGCTCCCATCCAAAACTGGATACAGAATCTAAACGTCAAAAAGTCGGTGCGTAAGACGTGCAATTGAAATTGTAGTCTACCGTGATCGATATTATTTTAAGGCCCCCTTCTAAAGGGGGCTTTTATGGCAAAGAGGCGGTATTACTGCCGTGGCAATGCCATTGATATTTGTGATTTCCCTATTGTTCTCCTTTGATCTCCAGCAGGTTATTTTTGACAGGAAATTTAAAAAGTGACGGGCTGTCCAGTGAAGTCATCTGCCTTTCAGGCGATGGTCGGGACGTTCATGTAAAGCTGAAACATAACATCCGCGCAAAGCGGTACATTCTACGTGTTCCGGTGGATGGAGACCTGCCGGTTTTGACAGTTCCCAAAGGCGGAACAGTTAAGACTGCTCAACAGTTTGCACAGCGACAGTACATGTGGTTGCTCCAAAAACTGGAGAGGACTGCAGAGCGGATTCCTTTTGATGAAAATGCGCTGATACCCCTTCGCGGGCTTGCACACACCATTCGATATTCTGGCAACCTTAGAGGCTTAAGTCGGTCCTTCATAGATGAAGGGGAGAAAGCGGTTATCTCCATATCGGGTGCGCCAGAAAGTATCCAGCGCAAGACACTGGAATTTTTAAAAAAACAGGCATCAGCAGACCTTCAAGTTGCGGTTTTGAAGCACTGTGCATCGCTGCAGCTCTCTTACAAATCTATTAGCCTCAAAGATACTAAATCCCGCTGGGGGTCTTGTTCGTCAGATGGGCGTCTGTCATTTTCCTGGCGTTTGATTTTGGCTCCTCCGTTTGTGCTGGATTATGTTGCTGCACATGAAGTCGCTCACTTGGTTAAAATGGATCACTCACCAGAGTTCTGGCATGTCTGTGAGAAGCTCGCCCCTCAAACGCCTGAGGCGAAACAATGGCTGCGCCAAAATGGAGCGAAGCTTCACCTCTACGGGTAGGCTAAGCGTATCACTGTGAATTGGGGGGGAGAATAACTGCCTGTGTGTCGCGTTGTGACGGTTTCTGCATACTTGCCATTTGGCTGGTAGGAGCTGGTGTAGGTGCAGGAGTTTCTGGCGGCTTTTTATTCAGGACAAGCGGAACCCCCGGCAACAGCGAGACGGGGGTATTCTTAAGCGCCTTTGTCATCATACGTTGCCAGATTATTGCGGGCAATCCGCTTCCACTCACTTCGTTTGTTGGTGAATTGTTGTCGTTTCCAACCCAAACCGCTGTAGTTAAAGACCCGGTAAAGCCAATGAACCACGCATCGCGAAAGTTCTGGCTAGTTCCTGTTTTACCGGCAACTGGGCGCCCTTTGAGGCGCGCCTTTTTACCAGTGCCAAAAGCGACTGTGTGGGCCAGCATGCCATTTATTTCACTGAGTTTGTCGCCACGTATAACTCTACCCGGGCCACTTCCCTTTCGAGAGTAAACCACTTGCCCCGAGTGCGTTTGAATACGGCGGACCACATGGGGAACGACGCCAAAGCCTCCATTGGCAAAAGGCACATAAGCCGTTGCAATTTCTAGCGGCGTCACTTCCGACGTACCAAGTGCTATGGAAGGGTTGGCCTTTAAGGGCGATGTTATTCCCAGCCTGCGTGCGGTTTTAACAACGCGGGTGGGGCCGACTTCGTGAGCCAGACTTGCTGCAACCGTATTGATGGACTCTGACAGGGCTTGGGTGAGGGTTATCGAGCCGTAGTATCGTTTCGTATAGTTTTTCGGGCGCCAGCCGTTGATGGATATGGGTTTGTCTTGCCGAACTGTTTCCGGCTGCATGCCGCGCTCCAGTGCGGTGAGGAATACAAATGGTTTGAATGCTGATCCAGGTTGGCGGCGTGCATAAACAGCGCGGTTGAACTGGCTTTGTGTGTAGTTTACACCGCCGACCATTGCGCGAATTGCTCCCACATTGTTCAAGGTTACAATAGCTCCTTGCTGAACGCGCAATTTTCTCCGGTTGGCTTTGATGGTTCCAAATAGTTCCGCCTCTGCTGCCTTTTGCATATTAATATCGATTGTTGTGTGAACGATGATATCTTCGTTTATGCGTCCCACATAGCTGGGTAGAAGCTCCATGACGTAATCTGCAACATAATTCTCGCTTCCCCGATTGAAGCGCTGAGCTACCTTGGCTGGGGAGATAAAGGCGTCTTTTGCTTCTGCCGCGTTAATATACCCTTGTTCGTGCAGAGCGGCGATAACTAAGTGAGAACGACTTTCGGCAAGTCCCGGGTTGCGCGTTGGTGCATAGCGGGAAGGGGCCTTTAACAGCCCCGCAATTGTGGAGGCTTCCGCAATGGAAAGGAGCCGCGCCGACTTGCTGAAATAGCGTCGGGAAGCTGCATCAATCCCGTAGGCACCTGCACCTAGATAAACACGGTTGAGGTACATCTCCAGAATTTCGTCCTTGGTGTAGTTGGTCTCCAACCATAGGGACATCACCACTTCCTGCATTTTGCGCTGAATGGTCCGCTCCGGATTTAAGAAGAGGTTCTTTGCAAGCTGCTGGGTGATTGTGGAGCCGCCTTGTACGGTCCGTTTGCTGGTGTAGTTGATGAATAGGGCACGGGCTAAACCAATAGGATCGATTCCGAAATGATATCTGAAACGCTTGTCTTCGATAGCGATAACAGCATTTGGAACATAGCTGGGCAATTGTTCCAAACGTACTGCCTCGCCGCCCGTGTCTCCTCTGTTTGCGATCAAAGTTCCATTGGAGGCCAGAATGCGAACATTGGGGGGCCTTTGTGGAACTGCCCACTCTGATGCGGGGGGCAGATGGGCTGCATAATACACCAGCAGGCCACTGACGAAGATAAATGCCCAAATACCGAGAACGAGGGACCAATAGGCTGCGAACCTGAATATACGCCATAACCAGCTTGGGCGCTGTGCGTTTGCGCCCTTTTTACCTTTGATAGCGGCATCAAGGGCCTTGAGTGTTTGCTTTTTAGCGGCGCGAGACGGCTTTGGTTTGGATTTGTTTACGGGTTTTGCCCGTTTCTTTTGTTGCTGCTGTTGCGGCGGTGAAGAGCGGGGTTTGCGCTGTTGTGCTTGTGAACGGCTTTCGGATTGCTGGGTTGCCGCAGCCTTTTTTTTAGGCGTGCTTGCCCGCTTCGGCGTGGCCTCCTCTTTAAACGTGGGTTCTATTCTACGTTGGCCGGGACGGCGGGGAGCCATAGTTAAATTTAACCTCAAAACAATTCATTAACGCGCAATTTACCCTAGATAAATGAGCTTAAGGCTCGGTTAAACAAAATCTAAAAATACTCAATGTCTAAATTGAGTAGTGCGCATAAAATTGCAGCCTGAGGTGGTTAAGTTCAACTTGCGTAGCGTTGTGCCCGATCGCCATAGTAATTGAGATGACGTTGATTAAGCCGGGATACGGGCATGATGATGAGCACATCGGTTGTTCCGAACTGATGATCCACCACGGCTCCGCTGCCAATGCTGGCACCAAGGCGCAGGTAACCCTTTATGAGGGGTGGAAGGGCGCGAAGGGCCGTTTTGGGGTTTATCTCGTCCTTGGGCAGAAGGTTCATTTCCTCATAATATTCTGGTAGGGCGGAGACTTTCCATTCATCATCGGGCTGGCAATAGTGGTGCAGGAAGGAAAGCTGTTCTTTGAGCCGTTGGGGATCTGTTCCCTCAATCGAGGCGCAGCCAATCATGACATCCACGTTGTTCATCAGCACATATGACCAGATGCCGTGCCAAAGCAGTTCGAGGGTTCGCTTGTTGCGATAGGGTTTTATCACACAGGAACGGCCAAGTTCCATGAACCGCAGGTTGGCGTGTCTGTCTATCAGGGGCTGAATATCATATTCGCCAGCGGTATAGAAGCCGCCGTTCAGCTCGGCCACATCCTGTTGCAGCAGCCGGTAGGTGCCAACGATTTCCGGCTGGGCTTTGGAAAAGGGTCTGGATTTGACCAGATGATCATTATCAACAACGATCAAGTGGTCGCATAGAGGGTCAAACTCGTCCTGATCCCTGCGGGTGAACTGGGTATGGGAATCCGCAATAGCCGACATTTCCTCATAAAACACACGGTAGCGCAATTTTTGGGCCTGTCTCAGCTTTTTCAGGTTGTGGGTGAGAAAAACCTCAAGGGACCCCACGTGCCCGAGCGTCATATCGTCCTCAGAAAGCCATTTTTGGCGAAGCGGAAAGGGGGCCCATTTGGCTGACTGTAAAGATTGGGGTTTGAAAGTTGATAGCTTTCTAACAAGACTGCTGGGAGATATTCGGCTTGTTTTTGTCATTCTTGAGTTCGCCTCATCCTCTTCTTTCCTAACCCTTTTAAAACATAGGGTTACCACTGATTGGACGCAATAGTGAGTGGCCGTTAATTCTTAAACATGGTTACACTGCAAATGTGTGACACTGTCTTGAAAGGCAGAATTCCGCCAATTTTAGTATAATTTCGTTTAAGAATAGGTGAGCCTAAGGCAATCAGTCTAATTGAAACAGGACAAGTTGATATTATAGTTATAATTTAGTTATTCCTGTGGCTTTTATCATTGTAAGCGTTTGTTGTACTTGAGCTTTGTTTCTACTGACGTGACTTCGCAGGTTTATGCCTCCGGAGTTTTTGGGAGCTTAAGTTGCGCGGGTCAAATCTATTATGATTCTATTTGTTAGCATTGAAAAATAGCGGCTGGTTTTTGCATAACGATATGCGCGGGTCACAATATGCCGGCTAATGGGTTAAAGCCGTGGAGAGCCTTTATTGTAACGAAAACCGCTTTAACGCGCTATGTTGGAACTGGGGAAGAAACCGCCTGTAGCACCGCATGGAGGCCATGCAGTGGGAACGTGGGTCTCGCGGAAAACGAGAGTGGCAAGGTGAGCAGGCCAAGCCTGCGCGGTTGCTATGAGTGAAGTGGCTTGGTCTTCCACCTTGCCCGGGCTTTTTTGGCGGCGAACGTATCTATTCTTTGGATAGGCGCGATAAGACAGTTTCCTGTCACCACTGTACGCCACCCAAGCTGATACATGCCTTCCGGGAACCTGTGGCCTCACCCCGGAAAGGACCCGCTTGCCGAACCCTCCGGAAAGATGCGTTACCTCTCCCCGTTGGCTCCACCCGGCCCATAACTGAGCGACGGACGGTCCGCCACTGCTCGTCTTCATGGGCACGAGGAGAATGATAGGCGAGAGACGCGGGAGGGGGATAAGATTTTTGGAGCGTAGGCCATCCCTTCGGCTTTCATCTTGCGCTTGATACGGTATCCAGAGTGTCCTCTCTGGTGTTTGCGAGTGTAGCACTGGATCCCGGCTCGGGGGCCGGGATGACAGCAGTGCTTAGTGCTGGGCCTAACCCCACCCGATGGCGTCATCCTCGACTTGATCGGGGATCCACTAGAATCCGCAATCAAAACAAACTGGGCAAATTATACCAGTTGCCGCTTTCCTTGCTCCTCCGCACAGTAGGTCATGCCATTTTACGTTTACATCCTAGCAAGCAAGCGCAACGGTACCCTCTACACTGGTGTGACGAATAATCTGGCTCGCCGCGTTTTTGAACATAAAACGCAGCAAGGGAGCCGGTTCACCAGCCAATATAATGTGTCGCGACTGGTTTATTTTGAGGAATTCCAGAGGGGTACTGATGCCATAGCCCATGAAAAACGGCTGAAACGCTGGCGTCGGCCTTGGAAGATTGAGGCGATCGAGCGGGGAAATCCAAACTGGGATGACCTACTCCCACCCATAAACTCGTGAGTACTTTGAAGGGCCGCAACCGTCATCCCCGACTTGATCGGGGATCCATACGATCAGCCCTACCGCTGTGCATTGTGGCGCTGGATCCCGGCTCGGTGGCCGGGATGACCTCGGAGTTTTAGGCTGGGCCTCGCACCACCCGCAGCCGTCATTCCTGACTTGATCAGGGATCCATACGATCAGCTCTACCACTGTGCGCTGTGGTGCTGGATCCCGGCTCGGTGGCCGGGGTGACCCGCGGAGTTTGAGGCTGGGCCTCGCACCGCCCTTAACCGTCATCCCCGACTTGATCGGGGATCCATACTGTCTGCTTTTACGGTTGTGCATTGTGGTGCTGGATCCTGGCTCGGGGGCCGGGATGATGGCGGAGTTTGAGGCTGGGCCTCGCACCACCCGCAGCCGTCATCCCTGACTTGATCAGGGATCCAGAGAGCATAAGCTGCTATAAACATATAAAAACAGGCCCCGTAGGGCCCGCCTTTTTCTTATTAATCCCAGTCAGCTAGCTCCTAGCTATTCACCAAATTCCGCAGCACGTACTGCAGGATGCCGCCGGCTTTGATGTATTCCAGTTCGTCTTCCGTATCGATGCGGCAGAGGAGTTCGATGATTTTTTGGGTACCATCTGCGTAGGTCACTTCGATGTCTACCATCTGGCGTGGTTTCAGGTCGGCGACGCCGGTGATGGTGACGTGTTCGGTGCCCTCGATGTTGTGGGATTGCCAGCTTTCGCCTTCTTTGAAGGTGAAGGGCAGCACGCCCATGCCCACGAGGTTGGAGCGGTGGATGCGCTCGAAGGATTGGGCGATGACGGCGCGAACGCCCAGCAGTTTGGTGCCTTTTGCGGCCCAGTCGCGCGACGAGCCGGTGCCGTATTCCTTGCCAGCGAAGACGACCAGCGGCGTGCCTGCGGCCTTGTATTCCATGCAGGCATCATAAATCCATTCCTGCTTGCCGTCTTTCATGGTGACGCCGCCTTCCACGCCCGGCACCATTTGGTTTTTGATGCGGATGTTGGCGAAGGTGCCGCGCATCATGACCTCGTGGTTGCCACGGCGCGAGCCGAAGGAGTTGAAGTCTTTTGGCGAGACCTGATGCTGCTCCAGATATGTACCGGCCGGTGAATTTGCCTTGATGGCACCAGCGGGTGAGATATGGTCGGTGGTGATGCTGTCGAGGAACAGGCCCATGACTGCGGCACCGTTAATGTCTGTGAGCGGCTGCGGTTCCATGGTTATGCCGTCAAAGTAAGGCGGGTTCTGAACATAGGTGGAGGCTGCGGGCCAGCCGTATGTCATGCCGCCTTCAACCTTGATGGACTGCCAGTGCTCGTCGCCCTTGAACACATCGCCGTAACGCTCCTCAAACATCTCCTGTGTGATAGACGAGCGGATGAGATCGGCAATCTCGGTGGAGGTGGGCCAGATGTCTTTCAGATAGACGGGCTTGCCGTCCTTGTCTTCGCCCAGCGCGTCGGTGGCCACATTGATGTTGAGCGAGCCCGCGATGGCATAGGCCACCACCAGCGGCGGCGAGGCCAGATAGTTGGCGCGCACATCCGGATTCACACGGCCCTCGAAGTTGCGGTTGCCGGACAGGACCGAGCAGGCCACCAGATCGTTCTCGTTAATGGCTTTGGAGATCTCCTCGGGCAGCGGGCCGGAGTTGCCGATGCAGGTGGTGCAGCCGTAGCCGGTGAGGTTGAAGCCAAGGGCGTCCAGATCACTCTGCACTCCTGCTTTTTCAAGGTAATCGGTGACCACCTGCGAACCGGGGGCCAGCGACGTTTTCACCCAAGGCTTAACGGTGAGGCCCTTTTCCAGCGCCTTGCGGGCCACCAGCCCCGCGCCGATGAGGACGGAGGGGTTGGAGGTGTTGGTGCACGAGGTGATGGCGGCAATGACAACATCGCCGTTTCTAAGGTCGTGGTCGCGCCCTTTAACCGGTACGCGCTTGGCCTCTTCACCAGCCTTTTTGAACTCATCTGCCATGGTTTGGGCAAAGCCTGTGGCGGCATCCTTCAAGGAAATGCGATCTTGCGGGCGTTTTGGACCGGCGATGGAAGGCACAACGGTGGAGATGTCCAGTTCCAGCGTGTCGGTGAAGATCGGATCCGTGCCGCCGCTGGTCCGGAACATGCCCTGCGCTTTGGAATAGGCTTCCACCAAGGCAATGCGCTCTGCCGCACGCCCTGTGGCTTTGAGGTAGCCCAGCGTGTCATTGTCGACAGGGAAGAAGCCGCAGGTGGCGCCGTATTCGGGGGCCATGTTGGCAATGGTGGCTTCATCTTCCAGCGACAGACTATCAAGGCCCGGACCAAAGAACTCAACGAACTTGCCAACAACGCCCTTCTTGCGCAGCATTTCAACGACGGTGAGAACAAGGTCGGTGGCGGTGATGCCCTCGTTCAGCTCTCCTGTCATTTTGAAGCCGATCACTTCTGGGATAAGCATGGAGATAGGCTGGCCCAGCATGGCCGCTTCTGCCTCGATGCCGCCAACACCCCAGCCAAGCACCGCAAGGCCGTTGACCATTGTGGTGTGGCTATCGGTGCCAACCAGTGTGTCAGGATAGGCAAGGGTTTCGCCGTTCTCTTCCTTCGTCCACACGGTTTGAGCCAGATACTCAAGGTTCACCTGATGGCAGATGCCCGTTCCTGGAGGGACAGCGCGGAAATTGTCAAAGGCAGATTGGCCCCAGCGCAGGAATTCGTAGCGCTCTTGGTTGCGCTCGTATTCTCTTTCAACATTGAGGGCAAAGGCGGAGGCAGTGCCGAAATAGTCCACCATCACAGAGTGGTCGATCACAAGGTCGACGGGAACCTGCGGGTTCACCTTTTTCGGATCGCCCCCCAGCTTCACAGCCGCATCGCGCATGGCAGCAAGATCCACAACAGCGGGAACGCCGGTGAAATCCTGCATCAAGACGCGGGCAGGGCGGTAGGAAATTTCGTGGGTTGAGGTGCGCGAGGTCAACCATTGGGCAACAGCGGTGATGTCGTCTTTGGTAACCGAGCGGCCATCTTCAAAGCGCAGCAGGTTCTCAAGAACAACTTTTAAAGAATTGGGAAGTTTGGAAACGCCGTCCAGACCGTTCTTTTCAGCGTCGGGAATAGAGAAATAGGTATAGCTTTTGTCGCCGACTTGAAGGGTCTTCTTGGCGCCGAAGCTGTCGAGTGAAGTTGACATGGCTAGCGGTCTCCTATTGCCTTTGAGTTTGCTTGCCCGCCGGTGTGTCACCCCGCCGTAATTGGCAAGGGAAGACGTGGCAAGCAGCTCTACAGGTTCCTTAGCACTGGGCACGCATGGCTTAAGCAGGCATCTTGTCTCGTGAGAGAGACATCAGATGCTCTGCTTTAAGTGTGTGTCTTTATAGCGTTTTTTATATGGCTAATCCAGCAAGTAGCCCCTAAGGTAACTGATAGAATAATGGGTTCACTATGATTTTCCCGAGGTGCATTTTATCGGAAATACGAATCTCTAGTTTAGTATACATATGTATACAATTATGTCGAGGAGGAAATTTAGAGAGTTTCTAATTTTTGTAGGCTAGCGTCCAGTCAGATGTTTTGGCAAGAAAGACTGGAGCCTGAAATGAAAACGCATTTGCTGCCTGTAGGGTTGGGAGCTGCCTTGATGCTCGCCGTGTCTGCTACCCAAATCAGCGCACACGAAAATGACCTTTATGGCAAGACGACGATTCTGCTGGATAAAGCAACAAAAAACAATATCGGCCAGCCTTTGGCGTATCGCAGTGATTTTCCTGCCGCAATCACATCCATGATCGTTCCCTTGGAACCGGGGCAAAAGATTAGAAAGCATCTCCATGTGGTTCCTGTGTATGCCTACGTTCTGGAAGGCGAGATCACGCTCACGTACGAGGGAGACAAGACACGGACCTATAAACAGGGAGAGGCTTTCCTTGAAGCAACGAATACATGGCACTACGGTGTGAACAACGGCAAGGAGCCAGCGCGTATTCTTGCGGTGTTTCTCGGCGCCGAAGGCTTGCCCAATGCGATTCCCCAGCCGGAAAGTGGCCAGTAGCCAACCTTATATACGGTATTTGACCCGAAACGGGCCAAGTGTATCTCCAGACTTCCGGCAATGTTCAGCGTGAGGCGAAAACAATGCATGATGATCATGATGTCTACGAGCATATGGCAGTTCTACTGGATGGAGCCCAGCTTACAAATACCGGAGACCAACTGACGTACCCCGGTCTCTTCCCCCCTTCCATCTCGTCAGTGATCATCACTCTGGCTCCGGGGGAGACGTTCAAAAAGCATCTCCATGTTGTGCCTGTTTATGCCTACGTTTTGCAAGGGGAGGTTACGATGACCTATGTGCAAGACCATGAGGAAAACGTAGTGCAGACCTATAGGCAAGGTGAGGCTTTTCTGGAAGCGGCCCATACTTGGCACTACGGGATGAACAAGGGTAAGGAACCCATGCGTATTCTTGCTTTGTTCTTGGGGGCAAAGGGCCTGCCCAATTTCATAGACCAGCCAGTTATGGGTAAAAGGCAGGAGCAGGCCAGGCATAACATTCATGGGGATATGAAAGTGCTGCTGGAGGATGTGGACGCGACCAATACAGGACAGCCGCTGGCTTATCCGAGCAAGCCCCCTGCAGCGATCACCTCAATGCTGATTACATTATTGCCCGGAGAGGAGATCCAGCCCCATATGCATGTAGCACCTGTCTTTGTTTATGTACTCGAAGGGCAAGTGACTTTGGACTATGAAGACACCCACACGCACACCTACAAACAAGGGGAAGCCTTTATCGAGGCGGTGAATACGTGGCATCACGGTATCAACAGCGGCAATGTGCCGCTGCGGGTTTTGGCTGTATTTATAGGGGCCAAGGGCTTGCCAAATACTATTCTGCCGCCCTAAGCAGATGTACGTGATGGAATTTTCAGGTAAGGGCAATCTCTTAGCTGAATATCGGGGTAGGGCTGTTGAAGCTGAGCTGTAATAATCTGACTTGTGACAGGGGCGGGCGACGCGTCTTTCACAAAATATCGCTCCACGTAGAAACGGGTGAAGCGCTTATTGTTCGCGGACCAAATGGCTCGGGAAAATCCAGCCTACTTCGAGTGATTGCAGGCTTCGTTGGCAAGGCCGGTGGAGAAATTGCCCTTGAAGGCGGTGATAAAGAGCGCTCGGTTCCAGAACACTGCCACTACTTTGGGCATCAAGATGCGTTGAAACCAGCTTTGAGCGTGCAGGAAAACCTGAGTTTCTGGCAACAATTTTATGAGCCGGTGCCCTATGAAACGGGCAATAAGAACACCACCCTTTCCATAGAAGAGGCTCTGGACACGCTGGGTATCCTTCATACAGCGCAGTTGCCCGCCGGCTTTTTGAGTGCAGGGCAAAAGCGCCGTCTGTCTCTGGCAAGGTTGCTTGTGGTTTCCCGACCCATCTGGATTATGGATGAACCAAGCGCTGCACTGGACGCTGCCTCTGAAAAAGTACTACTGGGTTTGATGGCGGAGCATTTGAACAAGGGTGGGCTTTTGCTGGCAGCAACGCACTTGCCCTTGGACCTGCCCAACACGCACTTTCTGGACATCGCCAGTTCTGACTCCTTAGAGGATGAAGATGCACGAAGTGACGATCAGGGGGACTATTGGCTATGAGCTGGATGACAAGCTTATTTATACGTGAGTTCCGGCTTGCAGCACGTGTGGGCGGTGGGGCATTGATCGGTGTTCTGTTTTTCCTCGCAGTCGTGACGGTGTTTCCCTTTGGCGTGGGGCCAGATTTGAAAATGCTGGCGCGCATTGGCGCGGCAGTTCTGTGGATTGGTGCTCTGCTGGCGACACTTCTGGGTCTGGACCGGCTGTTTCAGGCAGATCAGGAGGATGGAACGTTGGACCTTCTGCTTCTTTCAGGTCGCCCTGCGGAGTTGATCGTTCTTATCAAATGCGCTGCGCACTGGGCAGCAACGGGGTTGCCGCTGGTAATTGCGACGCCCGTTCTGGCGCTGTTTGTTAATTTGGAGCCGGCTGCAATTGGTGCGGTGGTGCTGACGTTACTGGTGGGAACACCTGCCCTAACCCTCGTTGGGGCGATTGGGGCAGGGGTGACTGTGTCTTTGCGGCGCGGTGGGGTGCTGCTTTCCATTTTGGTGATTCCGCTTGCGATCCCGATTCTCATTTTTGGTGTGAGCGCTGCAACGGCGGCTGTTGGCGGTTCGACCCCATTTCTGACACCTTTTTTATATTTAAGCGCAATCACTCTTGCCGCATTGGTCATTGGGCCTGTGGCGGCGGGGGCTGCACTGCGTGTTTCGGGTGACTAGGTGTTGCCATAATTACTGGGTGGGTTTGTGCGACAATGCGTCCCAAAACGGGACTTCATCGCTGGAATCTGCACTCGCTTGTTGATGCATAGACAATGAAAGCTTAAAAAGCCCTATGACTTTTTATGATCTTGCAAACCCAACTCGTTTTCTGGCTCTGGTCCAGAAATTGTTGCCGTGGCTTATCGGTGCCTGCGCTGTGACTATGGCTGCAGGCATTTACATGGCCTTGTTTGTCGCTCCCCATGATTACCAGCAGGGAGTGACGGTGCGGATTATGTATATTCATGTTCCATCCGCATGGCTGGCCCTGTTCTGTTATGGAATGATGGCTTTGTCCTCTATCGGTACTTTGGTCTGGAAACATCCTTTGGCGGATGTGTCTGCAAAGTCAGCTGCGCCTCTTGGAGCCTGTTTCACATTCCTTGCTCTTTGGACCGGTGCAATCTGGGCCAAACCCATGTGGGGAACTTGGTGGGTATGGGATGCAAGATTAACGTCGTTCCTTGTTCTCTTCATCATGTATTTGGGCATTATCGCTCTTTGGAAAACCATTGAAGACCCCATCAAAGCGGCTAAGGCAAATGCGATCTTGACCCTTGTGGGTGTGATCAACCTGCCGATCATCAAGTTCTCGGTGGACTGGTGGAACACACTGCATCAACCGGCCAGCGTGTTCCGTGCGGATGGGCCAAGCATGCACAGCTCCATATTGATCCCGCTGTTTGTGATGGCCATCGGGTTCACATTGTTCTTCACTTGCGTGCACCTGATGCTTATGCGCAACGAAATCTATGCGCGCCGTATTCGGGCCATGCGCCTGCGGGCTGCCTCTAAAGCGCCTTCTGCAAGTGTCAAAAACCAAGCTGCTGCACAGGGGGCCTCATAAATGTTCTTTGAAAGTCTCTTTACGGATCTCCCGCGCCATGCTGGCTATGTAGCGGCATGCTACGGTATGGCGGGAGTTATTATGACGGGCTTGGTTGTCGCTGCGTTCATCGCGAAAAAGAAACGTCTTGCTGAACTTGCTGCGCTGGAAGCCTCTGGTATTCGCCGCCGTTCCGCTGCTACTGGTAAAAAATAATGTCCACTGATGCTCAAAATAATAAAGCTGGAGAACAAGAACCCCGCCGCGGTTTTCCGGTTTTCGCTATTATTCCGCTTGTGATTTTTGGTGTTCTGGTTGTTCTCTTTCTCACCCAGCTGCTTTCGGGAAATAACCCTCAAGAACTGCCTTCTGCTTTACTGAATAAGCCTAGCCCAGAGTTTTCCGCCGTGCCGGTGGAAGGTCTTTTGAGGGATGGGCAGCAAATTCCGGGAATCTCCAACGAGAGTTTCAAGGACAAGGTGACAGTCTTTAACGTGTTCGGGTCCTGGTGTGGTCCATGCCGTGCGGAACATGAATACTTGATGGACCTGTCCAAGGATCCAAGAATCCAGATGGCTGGGCTGAACTATAAAGACAAACCACTGGCCGCCATTCGCTTTTTGAAAGATCTTGGAAACCCTTATGACTTGGTGGGCGCGGATTCCGGGCGCATTGGCATCGAATGGGGTGTTTATGGCGTACCGGAAACATTTATTGTCGATGGACAGGGAAATATTCGCTATAAATTTATTGGCCCGCTTACAGCTACAAGCTACAGGGATGTTTTTCTTCCCGAACTTGAAAAGGTCATTTCTCAGACAAAATAGTTTGCTACCCCTTTGACAGGATAGGAAAGTTTAGAGTGTATTTGAGCAAATCCCCTTTGTTCTCTATGCTCTGACTTTTTGGTTTAAGCGTATTTTTTGTGAAAGGGCCGACTGGCCTTTCTAGATGCCAAAGTAACTGCGTAGATCACCTGCTTGTGATTTTCCTTTATTGAATTGCATCTATATTGTTAATGCGCTGCTAACTTTAATTGAAGGGTTGGGAATGAAACTGAGACCTGCTGTCAAAACGCTTGCTATGCTCGCGTTTGTATCAACTTTTGCTCTTTTGAATGTTGGCATGGTCTACGCGCAGCCTGTCAAAGCTGTGGTTGAACTGTATAGCAGCCAAGGCTGCGGTTATTGCCCACCAGCCAATAAACTCTTGTCCGAGCTTTCCAAAAAGCCGAACGTGATTGCCATGGACTTCCATGTGAATATTTGGGATTTCATGGGCTGGAAAGATACTCTGGCCAACAAAAAAAACACGGACCGGCAGAGGGCTTATGCCTTATCGCGCCACGACAAGGGCGTTTACACGCCGCAAGCAATCATCAACGGAAAGCAGGATGTTGCAGGCAATGACCGGCAAGGTCTTCTTGAAACCGTGGAAGCCCAAACGCCTCTTTCTCTGGATGTGAATGCACGTATTGATAAAACCATGCTGGATGTTTCAGTAAGCGGCAAAGCGCATCCCCTTGAGCCCACTGAAGCCGATATCTACCTGTTGCGTCTCACCAAAAAGAAAGAGGTTGATATTCAAGGCGGTGACAATGCCGGCAAGGATATGCAATATGTGAATGTGGTAACCGATATAATTCCGATTGGAATGTGGATGGGTAAAGATACAGTACTCCGGTTTCCAAAATCTGCACTTGGAGAGATCAACGACAATACGCAATGGGTTGTTCTTGTGCAGTCTATGAACACCAAGGGGCCGGGGCCAATTCTTGGCGCGACAAAGTTTGAGGGTATTTGAGCTTTTCAAGTTGAGCCAGACTTGCGCTAAACACCAAGGCGTATTTTCAAATGTTGTGCCAGCCCTTTTTGCCTGTACGTCTCCAGATACATAGGTGAGAGCCATATTACAAAGATATGCTTAATGGATGTTGATATGCTCTCATTATCTGCTAAGGCTATCGCCAATTAAAAATCCGGGGCAAGGGCGCCGTAGTCTAGCGGGCAATAGAACATGAACGAGAGCATGCGTTTTGCTATCGGCAGTATAATAGTTGGACTGCTGATTTTTGGGATAAAGTACACAGCATTTGTGATGACAGGGTCGATCGCATTCCTGTCTGATGCGCTGGAATCCACCTTGAATATCGCCAGTGCCATTGCTGCCGCTGCCGCCCTTTATATGTCCCATAAGCCTGCGGATCATAACCACCCCTACGGTCACTACAAGGCAGAGTATTTCGCTGCTGTGCTGGAAGGTGTGCTTATTGTTCTGGCGGCTATCTTTATCCTTCGTGAAGCCTATCTGGGATTTCTCAATCCGCCACATCTGGAAGCTTCCCCCGAAGGGCTGGCGCTCAACGGCATTGCGACGGTAATTAATGCCAGCTGGGCCATCGCTCTTGGACGCATTGGCCGAAAGCACCGCTCTCCGGCATTGGTGGCTGATAGCAAGCACATCATGACAGATGTTTACACTTCAATCGGAGTGTTTGTAGGGGTGGCTCTGGTCTTTGCCACCGGTTGGGTGCACTTTGACCCGGCACTTGCTGTTCTGGTAGCCGTGAATATTCTGTGGTCCGGCTGGAAGCTGGTTCGCGAATCCATTGGCGGTTTGATGGATGAAGCTGCACCGGAAGGAGAGCAGGACGCTCTGCGTAAACTTATTTCCAAGTATGGGGAAGGGGCCATTGAAGCCCATGATTTACGCACCCGCCATGCAGGCCATGTGACGTTTGTGGACTTCCATCTGGTTGTTCCAAGCCAGCTTTCGGTGCAAGATGCCCACGAAATCTGTGATCGAATTGAAGAAGGCATCGCAAAGGATATGCCAGGTGCCCGCGTGACTATTCACGTTGAGCCAGAACATCATGCCAAGCATAAAGGAATTGTGGTGGTTTGATGTTAGCTGTTTAAGAAAGCCCCGTAGCCACTGAATGGGCTGCGGGAGAGTTCTATTTGTTGCTGATCCGCCGACGTATTGCCAGATAGAGGCTACCAGTAAGAACAACGAGGCCTCCAATACCTGCTGCGATTGGTAGAATGGCGCATCTGCAGGAGTATCCCCGTCACAAAAACCGGGAATGCAAACTCCACCGTTATTCCCTTCATCAACGATACTTAGATCTTGCGCACATGCTATGTCACTAACACTTAGAATAATAAATATTGAAAGTGCTAATAATAGTATTAATCTCATGGAGATTGCTAAATCATAGTTTTATTTTTGCTATAATTACGTTAAATATCCATTTAATGAGCGAAATTACCACAAAATATATTTTATTAAACTTATAAAGTTGAATTTATATTAGTAAATTACTTGTTAGATAATGTTGTTATTATATCGAATGATACTCTGAGCGATTCCAAATGATAGGAGAGGCTCTCGTTTTAACAGTGGAGCCTCACCGTTACTCTGGGACTTTAAGGCTGATTAGAGTTGCACCTGTCAAATAAAGCGGCGGGCTGACGTTTGCATCAGTCCCAATAGAACTTTACTTCGAGGTCATACGCCACCGTATTGCGCCATAGATTGCACCCACGATCACGACGATAGCTGCAACAATGGTTGTGATATGCCAAGCGGGTTCCAGCCGTATCACGTGCTCGCGGCAGGAAAGTGTATTTGCATGCTCAGGTTGGCTGCATAAATCACTTGCCTGATCCTTAGGCAGGTCTTGAGCCGAGACTATATCACCAAAACCAAAAATGATAATGACTGCCGTTGCCAATAGAAGAAAAGATAGTTTCACGATGTTCCCTCCCTTTGTCTTCATTTCAGAAGGTTATTTGTCTGGTGAGGTCCATTGTGTTGATGGGGTGTTAAAGAAGATAGACGATCACCAGTGCTCTAGAGAGACTATTCTTTTTTGGTTAACTCTTTTAGCTCTAGAGCCTACAAATTGTATCAATAGGCCGTGATGGATGGAAAAAGGCCCGATGTGAACACCGGGCCTTGAAGCTTGTATCAGCATACAATGTTGCTTGTGCGTTTCCTATAGGCGCTGGGAGCCTTGGCCGAATTCCGGATAGGCTTCGACACCAATTTCCACTTTGTCCAAGCCCATAGCCTCTTCCTCTTCGCTGACGCGGATACCCACGAGAGTTTTGAGAAGGAACCAAAGAACTGCAGAGACGCCGAAAGTGAATACGCCATAGGCAGCAATACCGATTGCCTGCACACCAAATGATGCGTCTGTGTTGGAAAGGGGAACAATCAATGTGCCCCAGATACCAGCAAGAAGGTGAACCGGGATCGCACCAACAACATCATCAATTTTCAGCTTGTCCAGCATTGGAACAGCAAAGACAACGATGGCACCACCAATACCGCCAATAATGACAGCTTGAAGTACACTTGGCGCGAGTGGTTCAGCAGTAATCGCCACTAGACCGGCAAGTGCGCCGTTGAGAGCCATTGTGACATCAACTTTTTTATAAAGGACCTGTGTGAGAATAACCGTTACGACAACACCGGCAGCGGCTGCCATGTTGGTGTTGGCGAAGATGCGGGAGATATCTGTCGCATCGCTGATTGTGCCCATTGCCAACTGGGAAGCGCCGTTAAAGCCGAACCAGCCAAGCCATAGGATAAACGTTCCCAGTGTTGCCAAAGGCATGGAAGAGCCCGGCATTGGCGTGACAGAGCCGTTGGCGTTGTATTTTCCTGAGCGTGCACCAAGAACAAGCGCACCGGCAAGAGCTGCCCAGCCACCTACGGAGTGCACCAGAGTGGAACCGGCAAAGTCAGAAAAGCCCATCTCAGACAACCAGCCTGCACCCCACTGCCATGAACCGGCGATTGGGTAGATGAAACCAGTAAGAACAATAGTAAACAGCAGGAAAGGCCAAAGTTTAATACGCTCGGCAAGCGTGCCGGAAACAATGGAAGCGGCCGTTGCGACAAACACCATCTGGAAGAACCAGTCGGATGCTGTGGAATAGCCGGTATCAAGCGCATCGCCGCCCACTGGGTCAAATGAGTAAGGGCCGAACGAACCGATAAAACCGCCATCAACACCCGTATACATGAGGTTGTAACCGGTGATCCAGAACATTAAACCTGCAATGGAATAAAGCGAAATATTCTTCAAACACTGCATGGAGACGTTTTTGGTACGCACAAGGCCGGCTTCAAGCATGGCAAAACCAGCAGCCATCCACATAACCAGAAAACCGCCAATCAGAAACAGTAGTGTATTGAATATGTATTGTACTTCCGGAGAGACCGGAGCTGTATCTTGAGCCAGTGCCGGTGTGGAACCTAGCGCCAACCCAAGTGCGGCGACACCCGCAAGTGTTTTTGAAATTTTCATAATATTTACCCCGATTTTCCGACCCTAGATGGCCTCTACACCCGCTTCACCCGTGCGAATGCGAACCACTTGCTCAATGTCGTAAACAAAAATCTTACCATCCCCGATCTGGCCGGTTTTTGCTGCGCTTGCGATAACTTCGACTGCTTTGTCGGCAAGGTCTGAAGTAACGGCAATTTCTACTTTTAACTTTGGAAGGAAACTGACCGCGTATTCGGTACCACGATAGATTTCTGTGTGGCCTTTTTGACGTCCGTACCCTTTGACTTCGGTTACTGTCAGCCCCTGTACCCCGATGCTTGTGAGCGCATCGCGCACGTCATCAAGCTTGAACGGCTTGATGATTGCCATAATAATTTTCATGCTCCACCCCATATGCTGTGTTTCGTTCATGTCGAAGTCGCCCCGGACATGAATTTTATCTAAGCCCCACTTAACCTCATGAGCCCATTTAGATCGGGACAGCGAGGTGAAGGACCGGCACGTCACAACCTTCCTTTCAAGTAACGTGCCAAGTTAAGGAGGAAGGAATTGGAGGGGGGAGGGAGAGTAGATAAAAGTTATATATTTCAAATAACTATAGGTGGTGATCAAGCAAAGATGACGTGAAATTTTGAGTGGTTGCTTTCGAAGTTAATGAAACTATTGGTTAAAATATAGGCGAATAATAAAAAATACTATGCCTAAAAATAAGGCGATTTGGGGTGGTAATATACCAGCACAGTTTTATCTGGATGCCATGGGGGCGATGCATTTGCGTCCTGTGAGCCAGTAGATCCTCTAGCACACATAAAATCATCAGAAATCGTAAGTGCATTAACTCCAAAGATTTTAGGATTATCAGCCAAGTTTGCTATGTATTTTGAGAGGTGATCAGATATCAATTATTTTGAAATACTTAAATTATAGGAATTTTTTTCAAAAATTGTTGTTGTTCTGCCTTAGGCTGAGCTGGTTTGAGTATTGCTACATAGCTTTAATTTATAAGGTAACCAGTTTTATTTGCTTGCTATTGGCGAATATGGTGTTGCTTGAAAAAACAAAGTAGCCATTCTCAATGAATGAGACAAAATGGAACGATATGCGGAAACCACAGAACCTTTCATGAGCGGTGCAATGATAAACTAATGGTTTGAAGAACTGCTCGATATTTCTATTCTTGAACAGACTCTGAGGCCGTGAAATATTGAAGGAAGGCATCTCACGGCCTTGATATAGTTTCTACGTATATTTCCAAAAATGAAAATCAGCCTTCGGAACGGGCTTTAGGCTCGGAAGCCACCTTCTTCCAAAAAAGTTACCTCTTCAGGGGTAGAAACTCGTTCCAGTGCTTCGTTGCGATGTGGGAAGCGGTTAAATCTGCGGATCACGTCCATATGGACGAGTGCATACAAGTAGTTCTGTTCGTTGCAATATTTGCGAAATAGATCAACGGCAAGGTCCTGATGTTCCATTTTTTCGGAATGCTCGAAGGGGAGAAAGAAGAAGGCCCGTTGTTCTTGATTGAATGCGCGGAAGTCTCCTTTTTGTAGGGACTTCTCGGCGATGACCAGAGCCTTTTCGTCCCCTGAAAAAGCACGGGCGGAGCCACGGTAGATATTACGGGTGAACTGGTCCAGCAGTAGAAGGAGGGCTAGTGTGCTGTGCGGTGACTGTGTCCAGTGATCCAGCTCACCTTCACAGGCTGCTTCAACAGCTTTGGAAAATTTTTGTTGGATTTGACTGTCAAAGTCGGATCCACCTTTGAACCAGCTTTCCGGGCCTGCTTGCCACCAGAAATCCAAAATATCAAGGGGAAGGGAATTGGAAATTGAACTCATTAAGGACTCCGGATCAACTATTTACTCAATCTAAAAAAAAAGTTAGCTACTGGCTGTGTCGCTTGTGGCTAAAAGGGTGTTGGCTTCACCTTTAGCAAATCTGTTAGCATAGTTTGCAGGAAAAATTGGAATAGCTGTTGGAAAAAGAAATCGTAGTCTTGGATGTTCTGGGCCTCAATTGCCCTTTGCCAGTGATGAAGGCTCGAAAAGCGCTTGCAAGAATGCACACGGGAGAGGTGCTTAAAGTTGCGGCAACTGACCCAATGTCTGCCATCGATATTCCTCATATGTGTAACGAGGATGGCCATACACTGGTATCGCTCTTGAAAGATGGGGACGTCAGGTATTTTGTGATTAAGCGTGGGGTGACCGCTGGAGAATAACAGCGGGTGAAACACAAAAATATGAAGAAAAGTTAGACCCCACAGTGCTGTGGGGGGACCGGACTTTGGAGGAGGACTGGTAGGTATGTTCGTTAATGCTGCATAAATGTGCTGGGAAGATACCCGATGCTTGGATTTCTTATTGAAACCGTCCTTTCTCCCTAGGTGCAAAAGGCCTTTGTCTGCTTTGTTGTTTCCTTTATTGTATTGATAGGGTGATCTGGAAGACCTTCGGTTTTTTAGGAAGAGAGTTGGCAGAAGGAAGATATTCGTGGGTGAAAAGCAACTGAGTGTTCTTTTTGTGTGTCTGGGAAATATCTGCAGAAGCCCGCTCGCGGAAGGTTTGTTTCGACATCATGTCCAATCTGCGGGACTCCAGAATAAATTTCAGATAGATTCTGCAGCAACGTCCCAATGGCACTTGGGTGAGCAACCTGACGAGCGGAGTGTTGAATCTGCTTGGCGCCATGGAATTGATATTTCATCACTGCGATCACGCCAGTTACATGCCTCCGATTTTGACAGGTTTGACTGGATTGTTGCCATGGATCAAGCCAACTTGGACGTGATTAAAAAAAACGCTCCAGAACCTTGCAAGGCAAACCTCCAGCTCCTGTTGGATGCACCAGATAAACGAGATGTGCCAGACCCTTACTTTGGAGGGGCGGATGGGTTTGAAAAGGTTTTCTCCTTGATCGATAAAGGCACCTTGAGCCTGCTGGTGAGGATCAACTCTGGCGAAGTACAGGCGAACTAACGATACTTATTGGATAGCACCCGAAGCCGTTTGCCTGCAGATTTTATGGCCTTTGGAATGATGTAGTGGAGCTTCACACCTAACCGGCTAAAGAGATTATCTAAAGCCTGTGGTGTATTCCAGTTTGCTTTAAGCTTGTACACTATAGCGTAACCGACCAGCAAAAAGATCATATTCAGGCCCCACGCCAGCAAAATGTCCGAGAGGAAGTGGCGACCAAATGCAATGCGATTGACAGAGAGCACAAGGCAAAGGACTCCGATGCCAATGCCCAGCGGCATTCGCCAGTGTTTGGGGGTGATAAAGACAAGCCCGAATAGCCAAAAGGCTGAAGATGCCTCTCCCGAGACAAACGAGCAGTTCTCAGGGCAGATATTGGTTGGTGGCCAGATACTGGCAAAAGGCGCGGAGCCACCGAAGACCTCCGTTTGAAATGGACGCGGGCGCCCCCAATAATCCTTCAGTCCCCAATTTACGAAGAGAAGTGGGCCCGCAAAGCAGGTTCCCAGCAAAAACAAAGGTGCACGTAAGTCCACCAAAGGCTTACTGTGGGGGAAAATGAGCTTAAGCAGCAGAATAGAAAGGGAGGTGAGAAGCACCAGTGTGACGAGGAGTACGCCTATTTTTCGCAGGGTATTCAAGAGGGCAGACTCTCGTGCAGGAAAACTGCTGTTGCCCCCATAAAACAACTGGGACATGGAGAGATCTACCTCGGGGAAGCTAAGGAAAAAACTGGTAGTGATAAGCAGATAAAGCCCTGTTGCAATAAATAGGGAAGCCATCCAAGAACTGGTCGGGATCGTCTGTTTCTTTTTCACTCAAACACCTGCCGATGAATATCGTATTTTACGCCAAACGCTCTTTGCTGGTCTGTGCCTGTTTTTGCCGATACGCTAGCAAGGCCAGACTCAAGAATTTTACAGGGCTGGGTGGGTTCGCAATACTGTCTATACTAACACCGCTGACAGTATGGGAAGGAAAACGGGGGGGAGTGATGATAAAAGAAAAACGGTCGATGCCAATAGTGAGTTTCTGGTATGAGTTTGCCTCTCCCTATAGTTACCTGAGCGCGATGACACTTGCGCCACTGGCGCAGGCGCGCGGTGTGAAGGTTGTCTGGCGTCCCTTCCTCCTTGGGCCTATTTTTAAAAAGAAGGGCTGGGAGGATTCTCCCTTTAATCTTGATCCAGTAAAGGGGCGTTATATGTGGCGGGATATGGAGCGCTGCTGTGAAGCCTTGGGCCTTCCATTCGTCAAGCCGAGCAATTTTCCTCAAAACAGCTTAGTGGCGGCCCGCATTGCTTACTTCGGGCAGGACAAGGCGTGGGGGGAGACGTTCTCCAAAGCGGTCTTTCACGCACAGTTTGGCCTTGGGGAAGATATCGCGAATCTAGATCTGCTTGCGGGGATTTTAAACGAGATTGGGGCACCTTCAGAGCAGGTTTTGCGAAACTGTGAAAGTAATGAAGTGAAAACCGGATTGCGGGCGGCGGTAGTGGAAGCCGAGGCGCAAGGAGTTTTCGGGGCTCCCACTTTTGTAACTGCAGAGGGAGAGCTTTACTGGGGGCATGACAGAATGGATGACGCCATAGAGAGTGCATTTGCCCTGTTGGTTTAGGGGGCGCTAGTTAAAGGTTATTTGGATTACTTTTCCGGAGGCCTTGTCCACCTTGATCACCAGTGCGTTATTGTCCTTAATAGCTTCGGCGCTGATTGAGTTCACATCCACATGAATTTCATCAACCGTATACCCTTGAGCTTCCAATGCATCCGCTATCTGGGAAATGGAAGTTCCAAGCTTTGTCCCAACAATGATTTTTGCAAGGCTTGGGCTGCATATTCCAACCAATATTCCCAGTGAAAGCGCTAGTGCTGTTAGCTTTCCGTGAATTCTCATATGTTTTACCTCCTGTTCGAATAGTAAGATGCATTCCTATTCAGCTTATTCTCAGAGTTTGACAGAGCTAAAAGCAGTTCATTGCGGAAAGGTATACAACCATGATTAGGTTTAAGTTGTTGAAGTAGATTGGGTTTTGGTTAAATTTTTATGTTGGGTCAGATCTGTATTGTGTGGATGGGGAGAATTGCCTACTACTGTTAGTCCTAGTGAGGGAAAGCCGGAAAATTGTTAGACAGTGTAGATGTTGACCGCAATCCAGTGCCTCTTGTGGTGCTTGATGTCCAAGACGCGATTGACCAACCCGTCTGGGATGGAAAAAGCAATCCGGACTATATAGAGAATATTCAGCGTTTTTTGGGGCTTTGGCGGGAGAAGGGATGGCCTGTCATACACATCAAGCATGATGAAGCTACGCCCACATCTACCTATCACACCTACGGTCCTTGGAACGCCATTAAAAAGGAAGTTAAGCCGGTCAAAGGTGAAGTCATTATCATAAAACAACAGAACAGCGCCTTTATCGAAACGGACCTGCACAGTACTCTCAAAACTATGGGAGCAAAGCAGATGGTTTTGACTGGTGTTGTTATTCATAACAGTATGGATGCAACTGTTCGGGCGGGAAAAGCGCTGGGCTACAACATTATCTTACCCTCGGATGCGACGACCGCAGTGCCGGTGACAAATAAAAGCGGGCAGACGTGGGATGCGAGGACAGTTCATGATTTGACAGTCGCTATTCTTGAGGGGGAATACGCTATGGTCGCTCCATCGGCGGCCATCCTTGAACACTTTATCTGAAACAGCCTACTCGGGTCTTCGCCCAGCGGAATATTAGTTTATGATTGATGCAGTGGTGCACTTGGTTGCACCGATTTTTCTTATAATCGCGCTGGGTTTTGTTACAGCCTATTCAAAAATTCTAAAGGAAGGTATGGGGGATACGCTAGGAAACTTCTGCGTTTCCATTCTTGTTCCGCTACTCATTTTTAGAACCCTTTCCCAAGCAAACCTTGGAGCTGTGTTTCCAGCCCCTCTATGGGGGGCATATTTTGGCGGGTTGCTGAGTGTTTATCTGCTTGGTGCTATTATCGTTCGATATCTTTTCAAAAGGGAGGCGAGGGCTGCTGTCATCGGCGGTATTACAGCGAGCTATGGAAATACTGGGCTTGTGGGTATTGCGTTGATCACGTCTCTGTACGGGGAAGATGGTTTGGTGCCGCTCTCGCTTATTATTGCCCTGCACTTGCCTATTGTTGTTTTCCTTTCAACGATCTTGATGGAAAGAGCCGTCGTTATGGATGGCTATGGGGCTCCTCCGCCATTGGGGCAGGCCTTCAAAGGTGCTTTCCTAAGCCTTTTGAAGAACCCGATCATCATTGGTATTATTGCAGGATTACTTTGGAATTTTAGTGGCTTGGCTATGCCTGCCCTCGTTGAGACTGCGCTTGTGTCTCTAGCGAAGTCTGCAAGTCCTGTGGCCTTGTTTGCGGTTGGTATGACGCTTCTGGACTATGGGATTCGTGGCACGCTTGCCATAGGCTCGGTGCTCAGTCTTTTGAAAATCATCATCATGCCACTGCTGGTCTTTTTGCTTGTCTCTCAGGTTTTTGTGTTGCCGCCCCTTTGGGTGAGTGTGGCAACCATTGCTGCAGCTTGCCCGACGGGCGTGAACGCCTACTTGATGGCCAGCCAGTTTGGAACGGGACACGCAATGTCTGCAAATGCGATTACATTGACAACATTTGCAAGCGTCGTGTCTGCTAGTGGCTGGCTCTACCTTTTGGATGTAATGGGGTACTGAGGCTTTTCGCTCCCCAACTTGATCAGGCAATCACAAGATCATCGCCGCAGGACATGGTTCCGCCTTGCATAACTTCCAGATAGACGCCCACGCTCATATGGCCGTGGGTTTTGAAAAGGTGAGAGGGAAGCTTGGTGTCGCGCTCGGCGGTTTCCGGGTTCACATCAACAGCGGCGCAGCGCTTGGTTGGCTTGTGGAAACGGAATTTTACATCTCCTGATGTGATGGACTTTTCTGCCCATTCCAACTCGGAGAACGGCGGAATATCTTCTATGAGGATATTGCCGCGAAAGCGGGATGGGTCCAGATGAATGCCTGTTTCTTTGCTGAGCTGCTTCACGGTTTCAAGGTTGACCACATGGATGCGTTTTTCGCGAAGGTCGGAGAAAGAATGCCCGTCACATTGTAGAACCTTTGCAGGACCTGAGAGAACGGCTGCCATTTCAATATTGAAGAAAGTTTCCACAGCGTGTCGGCCCACGGGAGTTTGCAGGTTTGCATGGCAAACTTCTTCGCACTCCTGAAAAATTCTGATCTCATGCGTTTTCAGGTCAAAGCGGCAGTGCAAACCGGCAAGGTTTGCGAAGCGGGCAAGAACAATGAACTTTGTTTTGGCAATGTGCTGCGGATTGGCTGGATCGAATCCTGTGGGTCCGTTTTCGATTGCGTATGCCCGATCCAGAGGAAAGGTGCCACCAACTTCAACTGTGACCTGTTCTAGTCGGTGAGGACTAAGGCCTTTTATGGGATGGGTGGCGAGTTCTTTAATCTTTGCAATCTGCATTTGCAGCTTTAATCCTTCATTCCATTAAAATTTACGAAACCAGTTTTCGTAGTTTCTCCCAGAGGATTCTTGAAGCTAGCCCCTTTTCACTCCATTTTGAAGACCTATATCAAGGGTGCAGGAAGAGTTTCCTGCTTCGGGTGCTCCCTAAATGAGGCCCTTAATTTTCCGCGTGTCACCTACGCTTCGGGTGGGCTGGCAGAGAGGAGAGACATTATGGATTTTGAAAAGTACTCTGAAAGAGCTCGTGGCTTTATTCAGTCAGCGCAGACCTATGCCTTGGGGCAGGGTCACCAGCAATTCACCCCTGAACATATTCTGAAAATCCTTCTGGATGACAAGGAAGGCATGGCCTCTGGTCTGATCCAGCGTGCGGGCGGGCAGGTTCAGGATGTGCGGCTGAAACTGGAAACAGATCTGGCAGCAATGCCCAAAGTGAGCGGCGGTAACGGCCAGCTCTACCTTGCGCCGGCAACTGCCAAGCTGTTCGAGCAAGCCGCAAAAATCGCTGAAAAGGCAGGGGATTCCTTCGTCACCGTGGAGCGGCTGCTGCTCGCTCTTGCTATGGACAAAGACAGCAATGCGGGCAAGGCCCTTGCGCAAGGCAAGGTGACGCCGAACGCGTTGAATGATGCCATTAATGAGCTGCGCCAAGGGCGTACGGCGGATACAGCTTCCGCTGAAAGCCAGTATGACGCCTTGAAAAAGTTCGCCCGCGACCTGACACAGGACGCGAAAGACGGCAAGCTGGACCCTGTGATTGGCCGTGATGATGAAATCCGCCGTACCATTCAGGTTTTGTCCCGCCGTACCAAAAACAATCCAGTTCTGATTGGTGAGCCCGGCGTTGGTAAAACCGCCATTGCGGAAGGCTTGGCCCTTCGCATTGTGAACGGGGATGTCCCTGAATCCTTGAAGGAAAAACAGCTTCTCGCCCTTGATATGGGCGCGCTTATCGCTGGCGCAAAGTATCGCGGTGAATTTGAAGAGCGTTTGAAAGGTGTCCTTTCAGAAGTGCAGGCCTCTAACGGCGGGGTTGTCTTATTTATTGATGAAATGCACACGCTGGTTGGCGCGGGTAAAACAGATGGTGCCATGGATGCGTCCAACCTGTTGAAGCCCGCTTTGGCGCGCGGCGAACTGCATTGCGTTGGTGCAACGACGCTGGATGAATACCGCAAGCACGTTGAGAAAGACGCCGCCTTGGCCCGTCGTTTCCAGCCGGTGTTTGTGAGCGAGCCAACGGTGGAAGATACCATCTCCATCCTGCGCGGTATCAAGGAAAAGTATGAGCTGCATCACGGCGTTCGCATTTCTGATAGCGCGATTGTGTCCGCAGCCACGCTTTCCAACCGCTATATCACGGACCGGTTTCTGCCCGATAAAGCGATTGATCTGGTGGACGAGGCTGCCAGCCGCTTGCGCATGCAAGTCGATTCCAAGCCAGAAGAGCTGGACGAGCTGGACCGGCGGATCATTCAGCTGAAGATCGAACGCGAAGCGCTGAAAACAGAAAATGATGAGGCGACCAAAGACCGCCTGTCCAAGCTGGAAAAAGAGCTGACGGATCTGGAAGATGAGTCAGCTGCCGTCACCCAGCGCTGGCAGATGGAAAAAGACAAACTGAACAGCGAGCAAAAGCTGAAAGAACAGTTGGACGAAGCCCGCATTAATCTGGAAAAAGCGCAGCGCACAGGTGATCTGGCAAAAGCTGGTGAGCTGGCTTATGGCGTGATCCCGAAACTGGAAAAAGAGCTGGCAGAAGCAGATAAGAACGAATCTGCTGAGGCAATGGTCAAGGAAACTGTCGGTAGTGACAGCATTGCCCATGTTGTGTCCCGCTGGACCGGTATTCCCGTTGATAAGATGCTGGAGGGCGAACGCGAAAAGCTTCTGCGTATGGAAGATGAGCTTGCCAAACGGGTTGTTGGTCAGGCCGAGGCGGTTGGAGCAGTCTCTACTGCAGTTCGCCGTGCCCGCGCCGGGTTGCAAGATCCCCACCGGCCAATAGGTTCCTTTATGTTCCTTGGCCCAACAGGGGTGGGAAAAACAGAGCTGACCAAAGCGCTGGCCTCCTATCTGTTTGATGATGATAGTGCCATGGTTCGCATTGATATGTCCGAGTTCATGGAAAAGCACAGTGTGGCTCGCCTGATCGGTGCGCCCCCCGGGTATGTGGGCTATGAAGAAGGCGGTGTTCTAACCGAAGCTGTCCGTCGTCGCCCCTATCAGGTGGTGCTGTTTGATGAAATCGAAAAAGCCCATAGCGATGTGTTCAACGTACTGCTTCAGGTACTCGATGATGGCCGCTTGACCGACGGGCAGGGCCGCACCGTGGACTTCCGCAATACACTCATTATTCTGACGTCGAATATCGGCTCGGAATTCCTTGTCGCACAAGGCGAAGGAGAGGATGCAGACGCCGTACGTGGACCTGTGATGGAGGCGGTGAAGGCGCATTTCAGACCCGAGTTCCTCAACCGGCTGGATGAGATCATTCTGTTCCATAGGCTTAAAAGGAACCAGATGACTGACATCGTCAAAATCCAGCTCAAACGCCTGCAAAAATTGCTGGATGAACGGCACATCACTCTGGATCTGGAGGATGCCGCGCTCAACTGGCTTGCGGACAAAGGCTATGACCCTGCCTACGGCGCCCGCCCCCTGAAGCGGGTGATCCAGAAACAGGTGCAAGACCCCATGGCCGAAATGCTCCTTTCCGGCAAGCTGCTGGACGGGCAAACCGTGAGCGTGGCGGCTGGAACGGACAGATTGCTGTTTAATGCGCAGCAGCACGAGGAAAAACAAACGGCAGCTTGATGAAAGGGCGGCTGTAAAGCGCGAGAGGGTGTGCAGAGTGCCAGCAACGATGAGTTTTTTCATCGGGAGCTGGAGGCTCGCACACCCTATTTTGTTTGTAGGCGCCAACAAAGTCTCCTAGGTTGAATGGAAAGAGACAAATATTTGCGATGAGAGTTTTATGAAAAGCATTCCGGTTAACGTGTTTATCAGCTCCGTTTTTTCCATAAGAAACAGAGAAACCAGACCTGAAGTTCTGCTTTTGAAACGTACGCAGGGACTGGCTGGTGAGTGGTGCCAAGTTGCAGGTAAAATCAAAGAGGGCGAAACCGCCTGGCAAGCAGCCCTGCGCGAATTGGGTGAAGAAACGGGCTTAAAGCCTCTTTCACTTTATCGGGCTGATGTTTGTGAGCAGTTTTATGAGCCTGCTCGGGACGCAATTACGATGACGTGTGTTTTTGTGGCTTTTGTAAATGCCAATGACACAGTATCGCTCAATCACGAACACAGCGCCTATCGTTGGTCCAGTTTTGAAGATGCAATCGAACTGGTTCCCTTCGGCGGTCAGAGGCGGGTGCTTCGTGCGATAGAGGAGGACTTTGTGCAAAGAAAACCTAGCAAGCACCTTCTTATAAAAGAACTATAGCGGTGAGATGTTTCATTGAAACACTTCACCGCTATAGTTGTTGTTTTTGTGCGTATCTCAATCCGAAAACCGGAGTCCACTTTTCGCGATACGCTCTAGAAAGTTCGCAGAATTAAACCAGCGGGTGTCATTTCTTGCGGGGGCAGGGTTATGAAAAAATCTGATCTGGCAGTTTTATTTGCAGCACTCAGTTACATTTGGCTCTTCACCACTGTTTTCTTGGGTGGGGCGTTCTACCCAAATTACAGCCATACCTCTCAGTTTATGAGTGTTTTGGGAGCAAATGGTGCGCCGTTTGGTCAAGAGGTCAACCTGTGGGGCTTTGCTGTGGTGGAGCTTCTTCTTCTACCCAGCCTCGTTCTGTGCTTTGTCTATCTCATGCGTACAACGCAGGAGCGCCTTGGACTGGTCATTTTCGCAGGCTATCCGCTTCTCCTCATTGTTGCGGCGTTCTTCCCCTGCGATTTTGAATGTAAACCGGATGATCCCACAAGAACGCAGCTCATTCACATGAGCGCCGGTTTCCTTAGCTATCTTTGCGCAATTGTCGGCCTGAGTTTCTTATCCTGGACACGGAGTGAAAGACCTTATTGGGGACTGCTCAGCTTAGTGCTGGTGGTTATGCTCTTGAACCTGTCCCCTGATAACGCTCTTGCGGGCCTCACGCAAAGGGCTTTGGAAACTGGCATATATCTTTGGTTTATGGGGCTTATATTAAGCAGGCGCCAGCAAGAGGGGCGGGCGATGCCACGCTGATGTTTCTACGACCAGCGTGACCACTATTAGAGAGACTGTCATTTGACTTAATTCAATCAAGCGCCAAGAACTCGCTTAGAATATAAAAACTAGCGTGCGAAGCGCAAATGCGAATGAACGCGACGTACTCTAAATAAGGCCCGGGCTTATTTGCTTAGAGATGCAACCAGATTGCCGGAGTAGCCCTGATCCATCAGCTTGTTGATGCGGTCCCGTTCTCTTTGAAAGGCGGCGAGGGTATTTCCTTCAAGCGAGCGACCCTTGGGCATCTTGATCTTCATGGGGTTCACAAACCGCCCGTTCACTTTTACTTCGTAATGCAGGTGGTTGCCGGTTGAGAGCCCGGATGTGCCCACATAGCCGATTACCTGACCTTGACGAATTGGCTCGCCTTCTTTCACAATAGAGTTGATGGCGCTCATATGGTTATACGTGCTCACATAGCCGTTCTTATGGGCGATTTCCACGCGCCGGCCATACCCGCCAGTCCAGCGTGCTCTTTGAACCAAACCATCGCCCGCTGCCAGAATAGGCGTCCCGCGGGGGGCAGACCAATCGACACCACTATGCATACGGCGGGTTTTATAGACAGGGTGGCGGCGCATTCCAAAGCCACTGTTAAACCGGCCTGCAGCAATGGGCTTGCGCAATAGGAACTGCTTTGCGCTTTTTCCTTCTTCGTCATAAAAATCCGTATACCCGTCCTCAGGCGTCCGGAACCGGTAGAATTTGTAGTCCCTTCCATTCAGGTGAATGGACGTGAAAAGAATTTCCGGCGGGTTTTCACTTTCCTCTTCAGGCTG